>JACRJN010000097.1 GCA_016235675.1 Candidatus Schekmanbacteria bacterium | reverse complement strand
GAATTAGTTGACCTTGCAGCTGCAATGCTGGCCTTGGATGATCTGGATTTCCGGGAGCGGATTGAGGAACAGGTGGACGGGTTGATAGCGGATAAAAAACTTATCGCTCATAACACCGGTGAGCGTATGTTGATTGCCGATCCGCTGCTGTATAAGCGGGAAATGGATTTAGCGAAAGTTTTTGCCGGCAGCCTGGCTAATTCACCGGAAATAGCTTCGGAAGACGAGTTAACTAAAATATTGGAATCCGAAGCCGGCGATCTGACTTTCAGCCAGCAGCAGGCGGTAAAAGTAGCTCTGACTTCCCGCATAAGCGTTATATCGGGGGCGGCCGGCAGCGGGAAAAGCCACACCATTGCCGCTATCACCCGTATAGGGGAAAAACTTGGCTTGGATATAGCCTTGGCCGCTCCAACCGGAAAAGCCGCCCGGCGACTGGAGGAATTAACCGGCTGTGAGGCCAAAACCATCCACCGGCTGTTGGGTTATGACGGCTATGGTTGGAAATATAAAGCTGATAACCCGCTGGATTACGATGTCATTATTCTGGATGAACTTTCAATGGTAGACATCCATTTAGCCTGGCGCTTTTTCGATGCGGTTGATCTTAGTTCCGCCCAGATAGTTCTGGTAGGCGATTGCCATCAGTTACCCCCCATAGGTCCGGGCAATATTCTGCGTGATCTCATTGACCGTAAATTACTTCCCACGGTTATTCTGGATCAGGTGGTGCGCCAGGCCGGAATCCTCAAAGAGAACAGCGCCGCTATTTTAGCCGGCAAAGTAAACCCAACCGCCCCCGGAACCAACGGCATCTTGCGCCCCTGGTATGTAATTGATGACCTGGAATCGGATCAGCAAGTAGTTTCCACCCTGCTGCATATTATTGAACATAAGCTGACCCCTTTGGGGGTTGATCCAATCAGGGACATCCAGGTGCTTACCCCCATAAAGAAGGGGCCGCTGGGCACCTTTAATCTGAACATAGAACTACAACGGCTTATTCAGCGTCTGCACTTCGGGGTGGAGGTAGAACCGGCGGCAACAGGAAAACGGCCAAAGTTTTACCAGGGAGACAAGCTTTTGCAAACCAGGAATGATTACCGGCTCGGAATAATGAATGGCAGTATTGGATTCATCCGGAATATCAAGGAAATAGAAGATGAGCAAGGCCGCCCGGTTGAAGTAATGGAAATTGACTTTGACGGCTGCATTGTGGATATATCCGTAAACTCCGAAGAAGCTAAAAACCTGCAACTGGCCTATGCCTGCACAATTCACAAAACGCAGGGAAACGAAATGCCCTGCGCTATAACCATTATACATAGCTTGCATTACTTCATGCTGCATAACTGCCTATTGTATACAGGGGTCAGCCGGGCAAGGAAAACATCCATTATCCTGGGCGACCGCAAGGGTATTTGGGCTGCCGCTACCAGGCAAATTGTAGATAAACGAAAAACTTTTCTATCGGTTATCTGACTACCTAAAAAAGGGGGAAAATTATGAAATCGGTCAACGTAAAGGTTCAAGGAATTTCACCGCTGCTTCAACATCGCTATGTGTTCACTGACGAAAAGGAAGAGGCGGCCAAAAAAAGAAGCGGGAAAAAAGATTATTCCGAGGAATGGAAGTCCGCTCTTTACTGGGATAACGAATTAGGGGTTATTCAGCCCGCTGGTCACCTGGAAGCTGCCATGATCAAGGCCGCGGTCAACTTTCAGATTGTCGGCAAAGGAAAGAAAACTTACAAAGATTTGTTTAAGAGCGCTGTTTTCGTATCCCCCGACTATATTCCCCATGGGCTTAAAGGCAGCAAGGAAGATTTGGTTCAAGAAGGTAGGTTGACCATAGATAAACGACTGGTAAGGGTAAATAACTCGGGGGTAGAAAGGTTGCGGCCGATGCTAAAGAACTGGTTGTTGGAATTTATGATAGAGATTCACGATGAGCAAATCTCGGCTGATACTGTGCATCAAGTTCTGGAACATGCGGGAAGATATGTGGGGATCGGGGATTTTCGGCCCAAGTTCGGCAGGTTTTCAGTGGTTAAATTTGAATAGAGGCAAGGCGTGGTATGGCCAGGCACGCTAAGGAAAGGCGAGGTTAGCTGATGTCGGGTGGGGTGTGGCATGACAAGGTGAGGCTCGGTTCGGTGAGGTCGGGTATGGCTGGCCAAGGTGAGGCGAGGGGAAAATATAGTGAGGGTGCCCAACACTTTTAAATTTTCTCCGCTATGTCCAGGAGTAGAGGATAAATTTCCTGGGGGAGATGATTTGTGATCGGCAGATCTGAGGTATTTGAATATAGAAGTTATTACAAACAGGTGATCGACCTGGATATTGGGACTGTGGTTAAAGAGCTTTTGCCTGGTCGCATAACCGATGAGAGCGGATCGACTATTTTTGTGGACTGCCCGCATCATACCTCTGTCTCTCATCGCTCGCTTCATGTCTGGACGGATAAGCAGGGCTGGTACTGCCACGGCTGTGGTGTTGGCGGTGATGTCCTGCAATTGGTGGAATTTATCCAAAGCGGGCAGGTGACCAAAGATCAGTTCGGCAAGATGCCGGAATCCCACCGGAATGCACGGGATTGGCTGGCGGATAAATTGGGATTGCCTCATCTGGGGCAGCTTGGCCTTAATCTGGAAGAGATTAAAAAACTGGAACAGGTCCGGGCGTTGACTCTGCGTGCCTGGGAATGTTTGACAGAGACGGCGAAGTTTTATCATCAGAAATTATTAGCAAACGACAAGGCTTTAAACTGGCTTATAGAGAAATATGCCTTCGACAAAAAAGTAACAGAGGATTTCCTCATCGGCTATGCGGACAATACCGGTCTGGTCAAGCATCTTACCGATGCCGGATTTACCCTACGGGAACTGACTGCATCGGGAGCTTTCCGCCCAGACGCCCAAATAGATGAGATTGTCCATCCAATCTTCGAGGGGAGAATCATTTTCCCCTATCTGTCCAAGGGACGGGTGGTCTTCCTGATCGCCCGCAAGACCCCCTGGACGCCTGATAATCAGTACGAAGCCGGAAAGTATAAAAAACTGCCGGTGCATGATGCCAAACAGCGTCCATGGGTGGCGGAGGGCATCGATAACGGCAGCCTGTTTAACGAAGATATTCTAACCTCCCGCCCGAATTACGTGATTATCACCGAGGGCATTACCGACTGCATCAGCCTGATTTGCCGGGGTTTTCCGGCTATCAGCCCGGTAACGGTCAATATTCGGGGCAATGACTGGGAACGGATTATCCCCAAATTACGCGGGGTAAAGCAAGTCATCCTCTGCCAGGATAACGAAATATCCGAAGCCGGTTGGAAGGGAGCGTTACGCTCGGCGGCAAGATTGGCCAAGGAGCAGATTACATGTCGGGTGGCGCAGTTGCCTTTGGGCCGGGAACAGGAATCAGCCAGGCAGCAATTACAGCAGCATAATATCCACCCTGGTATTGACCCAAAAGAACTAAAGGCCATCCAGGAACTAAAATCCCTCAAGGAATGGAAGGAGATAGAAGGGTGGTTGGAAGCGGCCAAGATTGATGTCTGTTCTTATTTCGTTTCCGGCAAATCCGCCGCCGATTTCCAGACTGTAATTGACAGTGCTCTATTGCCAGTGGAATTTGCTATTCAGTCTATTCCCGAAGAGATTAAAGACACTGAACGAACGGGTTTACTCAACGACGTTCTGTCCGAAATCGGGCATCAGCCCAAGCTTGAACAGGAGCGCTTACTCAAAGTTTTACAAAAGAAAACCGGCGAGGGTTTGACCACCCTGCGGGCGGGCATGAAGGAGGCTGTCGAAAAAGCTAATTTTCAACAGCGGGAAAATATCCGTAATCAGGTGGAACGCAATTTAGGCACACCTGTCTTCCAGCGCGGCATCCGCAGTTTTTATTTAGTGGATAATGCCATCGTAGAACAATATGTGCGGGACAGCCCCGACGGGCCGCTGGTCAGTTCCCAGGAGATTGCCAATTTTCATATCCGCATTACGGAGGAAGAAATCAACGACGATGGGGAAATCCATGAAGATAGTCCCGCGGCGATGCACAAAATATTAAGCGGCGAAATCATTTCCAAGGAATGGAAAAAGCCCTTCCGCATCGAGGCGCAGGAATGGGGCAGCAACGCAAGGCTGGCAGCCCGGATTTCCGAGCAGGCCGGGGCGCAGGCCATGTTTTCCACTCAGGACACAGATACGGTGCGTCTGGTTTCCTCAGTGGTCAGCGGCATCCCTAAGCAAAGGGTTGTTTATCCTATTTTCGGGGTACATCCCAAGGCCGGTTTTGTCTCGCCATCTTTAAGCATCAACCAGGGGAAGATTATCCCAACCCCTGAAACCGGGGCAATTGTAAATGTAGGCGGCGATTATGCCAAAGCCCAGCGGCTGGACTTGGTTTCCGCCACTGAGAATGAGATCAAAGAAATAATCCGACACCTATTGACCGATTACCTTGATTTACAGCCGCGAGAACTGACCCTGCCCATCCTGGCGCATACATTTTTAGGGCCATTACTCTTTGGCCTGAATTTAGTGGGAGAGTTTCCGCCGTACATTTTGTTTTTAGTGGGTTCCTCCGGTCAGGGCAAAACCGAGACCGCTAAGTTGGCGCAATCTATTTGGGGGGATTTCCAGGTCAAGGAGCATCTGGCCTCCTGGGGTTCAACCCCGGAAATCAACCGCCAGGAAGCAGCCAGATGTCGGGGCGTCCTCTGGGTAATTGACGATTTTAAACGCCAGAAAATCGGCCAGGCGCAATGGGGCAATGCCATACGCGTTCTTTTGGACTACGCCGATTTGCAAGCCCGTAAACGGGCGACACCAGGTTCCAAGGTCATTACCGCCTATCCCATGAAGTGCATGTTGTTGGTAACCGGCGAAGACATCCCGGCGGCAGAGACGGCTTTGTTAGCCCGCTCGCTTATAGTGAACTTCGAGGGGCAAACCCCAAGTGCCTCTTGCGCCGGTTTCCCGTTTCGTAAAACTACCCTCATATCACGATTTTGATGGAACATGGAGACTGTCTGAAGATGCTTGTCTGGCGCGGGTTTGCGAGGACTTGATGAGCTATGGTGCAAGTATATTTTTGTAAATTGCATGATTTTGTAGATAACATATTGATTTACTTGTAATAATTGACCAACAGCATGATGCCGCATATTATGTCGATAGTCATCAAAACAGGGGTAAAATGGACTAAAAAGGGGAATGAGTAGCCTTAGATTTACTGGAGATTCTTCTCTCAATAAGCCAGTGTTTCGCTATCAACGAAGTATTAACCAGGTTGGTTAGCATTCTATAAAGTATTAATCTGAAAAACAAGAAGGTTTTCAAAATCAGTTTGCGTTCTAAAGCGTATTAACAGATAATAATCTTCAAAGCTAAATTGGAGCTTATTATTATGCGCCCCAGAAAATCTTTCCCTCCCGGTACAACAGAACGTCTGGAACAATTGCTGGCATCCTGTAATTCGGATGCCGAGCGCCGCCGCATCCAGGCAATATATCTTCGGGCAAAATATG
>JACRJN010000096.1 GCA_016235675.1 Candidatus Schekmanbacteria bacterium | reverse complement strand
CTGCCTGGACAGTTTGTCAATCACAATTTGCTTGACATTTAACACAGTTGCTCCCCCGCAAGGGGGGAGGGAATTTATCCCCCTCCCCCTTGATGGGGGAGGGACGGGGTGGGGGTGATTATTATGATCCAGAAATGGTATAATTGAAAATTCCGAGTCCCTTAATCCCTCAAGACTACTTGGTAAGTTTACAATATTCAAATACTGCCCGCACTGAATCAGCGCATCATATCCCCACCGCCGCCAGGTTCGCCGCCGGATGCTCCGTCGGGTACCCCGCCGCCGGGAGGCATATTCTGGCCGGGAGTGATTCCGCCGCTGGTATCAACACCGCCCGGAGGGCCTAATTGATTGCCGCCGCCGCCCTGCTGCATCAACTGCATCGGCTGCCTGGTGCCGAAGCGGGTACGAAACCACCCGCCGCGCTGGCTACGGCTTCGTTCATTCATTTCCCACCATTCGGTAGTCGGCTCTTCCTGGGTTTTGATATTTATATATGGGTCTTCCAAATCATAGTCACTGACCCCGAACCCGGCGCTGTAAAACGGTATACCCACCCCGCCGGAGCCGAAAATTGCAGTATTCAGGCGTTCCCTGCCATAATTCAAGTTATAGAGTACCGGACGGGCGCTTTCCGGGGCTCCCATACTTTGAGCCGGGGCGGGAATGTCGCGCGGGCGGCGTTCCTCCTGAATCCGCAGCTCACGCAATTTGGATTGGACTCGGTTATAATCCCCGCGGATTTGTCCTCTGGGTTTCCATTCACGCGGAGTTAAACCGCGCATTGTAGGATCCGGGGAATTCTGCGACAATGCGCTACCGGGCAGTAATAATAATAAAGCCAATATAGTAAAAATCTTTTTCACTGCCTCTTCTCCAACTGAAAGTCTAATTATAAGTTTACCAGGAATCGCCGATAATTACAAATTCCTTGCCCATTCTTCGGACCTATATTTAGTCATTAAATCCCGTCCTAACCGCTCTTCCGCTGCATTTAATTTGTCCGCGGTAAAATTTATCGTCAGTTCCTTTTCCATGCCCTGAATGATCGCGTCTTGCACAACACTTAACGGCGATGGATTAATCAATTCCCATAAAGCGGTAGTATTGTTCCGCCAATGCTCTTTCAACTCTTTTCTTTGAATATTCGGGATGCAAAAATAATCAAAGAAATTAGCGTTATTTTCCAGTAATAACGACCCTTGCTGAAGAATGAAACCTTTAGTTCTGCGTTGAGCGCTGCCGATTAATTTTTTATTACCGACTACAATTTCATACCAGGAGGGACTTAAAAAACAAACCCCTCCGGACTTATTGTGTTTTGCCATTTGTTTGCGCCCAACAAAATCGGCTTTTACCCTTAAGTTTTTCAGCCCGGCAATCAATGCCTTGCTGATGGCCGCGTAGCTTTCACGGATATTCGTTCCCAATAAGGGATTATCTGCACCGGCTACCATGCAATAAGTTAATTCCCGCTGATGGTACACTACCCGTCCGCCCGTATTTCTGCGGACAATATCGATTCCGCCAGACCTACAGGCCGCCTCGTTTAGTATTTCAGCGGTTTTCTGGGCATATCCCAAAGAAAAGGCCGCGGGCTGCCATGAATAAAAACGCAAAACCGGCAGCGACGACTTACCGGCGATTTGCGCCAGCAACAAAGCCTCATCTATCGCCATATTGTAATAGGCATCCGCCGCGCCGTGATTCAATAAACGCCACTGCTGCATAGTCTTAAGTATATGATAATTTGAAAGGGCGGTTAATTCCCTCCCTATTTACCTTGCTCTTCATTTATATAGGTGTCATAGGCCTGGGCATTAAGCAAATGGGATTTTTCCGCCATATTTGCCGGTTTTATAGCTATGATCCAGCCTTCCGTATAAGGGGATCCGTTGACTGTTTCAGGAGTGTCTTCCAAAGCTTGATTAATTCTGGTTATCTTGCCGCTTAGCGGGGCATGTAAATCGGAAACCGCTTTTACCGATTCGATGGTGCCGAAGGGTTCGCCTTGCTTGACAGTATCCCCAACGCCGGGTAATTCGACAAAAACTATATCGCCTAATTCAGATTGGGCATGATCGGTAATTCCGATTATTGCTTCATCACCTTCCATCTTGAACCAAGTGTGCTCTTTGGAATAGCACAGGTCCTGAGGGGTCATTTTCTACCTCCTGTATTAAATCTAAGTGGATAAACCGATAAAATCGCCTGACCACGATATGATAGCTTTAACACGTCAATCTGTCAAGACAACAATCAATCAAAAACAGGGCAATCGCTTGGAAAAGTATTGACCGGTAAACAACCTGAGTTCGGGATAATAAATGTAGTCCCGTGGCTTTAGCCACGCATTTTCAGCCTTAGGCTGAGATAAAAGGTATGTTCATCTGAAAGGCTTGAATTATAGCTGAGAAGCTTTAACCATTTGTGAGTCGTGATTGCATGGCTTTATGCCATGAAAATCAGCCCTAAAGGGCTTAGACTACGATTTTTCTTATCTTGGGAAAGTATTGACCGGTAAATAACTTATGCTTAACAAAAAAAGGGGAAGCCGATTCAGCTTCCCCTTTTAAAAGGCTATTTCCCATTAAAATCAATGCTGCTTACCGTGTCCGTGTGATGTTTGGACGATGGAGGGGCTGTTTTCCCCGTCTTCGATCATAATACGGATATATTCCGCCGGATACTCTTCCATCATTAAATGCTCATCCAGACAACCGTCCAACATGGTACCGTACATGGGGAATTTTTCCGGTGACAAAGCCACGTTATACAGGTGCCAGGTATAAATAACGCCGGCGGCCAATAATGCTTCATCGCTGTGGACGATTAACGCGATATTGATTATAAAAGCCGGTATTCCCAAATTAGCCCAAAACGACGGAAACCAAAGTATCGGTCCGGTTCCTAGGAAAGCTAAAGTACCCCAAAAAACCGCCAGATAATCAAACTTTTCTTTCCATTGAAATTTTCCGTATAGCGGGCGTTTATCGGATAAGAAAAAAGCATACCGCAGAAAATCTACAATATTGCGTCCGTCATTGGCGTCCGGAACCATCGGCAAACCATAAATAACCATAATTATTCCCAGTATACGTTCCTTCAGGTTTGCCGGGGGTTTCTCCTTAAAAACCTGCTGGACTTTTGGTATGGTAGTTAGGATTATATAAAACAGCACGTAAAAGAAATTTCCTACCAGCAAAACTCCTGACGCTCGGTGAATACGTCCCGCCATAAAGACGCCGCCGAAGGTTTTGATCAGCGGATAGGTCCAACTCGCCCCATGAAATTTGAGGCTAAAGCCTGTCATAACAACCATCGAGAAGGTAATCATAATTACCACATGCTGGATACGCTGGTTTAATGTCAGGCGATAGAACATTTTACCATGTCCATGATCACTCATTTCCCCTTTCCTCCCTTAGTTTTTGGTTTTAAGATAATACCTTCTTATTATATCCTCTTTTATTCAGGCTTCTAGTATATTATCATAAAATAAGCCTTGTCAAGAAAAAAAGCTGCCTATTTTGCGTGGATTATAAAGATACAAGATAAAAAAACCCAGTGACAATGGTGATTAGTTGAGCTAATATGGTATATACCTACAAATTAAAATTAAAAAAGCAAAATTTAAGCGGGCTCCGGGCTTTGGGCTCCGGGCTGAATTTCTTGAATTTAGCCTGTAGCCTAAAGCCTGTAGCCCGCAGCCTGCTATGAATTATGACACTTAATATCCCTAAAAAAACTTATGCAAAGCATCTTCTGCTTTTTATACTTACTATAATAACAACCTATCTGTTGGGTGGTTTTTGGTACTCTTTTACTTTGATGCTCATACTTTTTGCCCATGAAATGGGTCATTTCCTGATGAGCAGGCGCCATGACGTTCCGGCTACATTGCCCTTTTTCATCCCCCTGCCGCTTCCGCCTTTCGGCACTTTGGGGGCGGTGATTAAAATGAAGGGCCGGATCAATGACCGGAGCGCCCTTTTGGACATCGGCTCAGCCGGGCCGCTGACCGGGTTTTTCTTCACTATTCCGGCTATTATTATCGGGTTGAAACTTTCAGATGTGGTCGCGGTTAAAAATTTACAGACCAACGTAACAGCTCTGGGAGACTCCCTGCTTTTCAGGTTTTTGCAATGGCTGGTTTTGGGGAATATTCCGGCGGGTTATGATGTCGTTTTACATCCGATAGCTTACGCCGGATGGGTGGGATTGTTTGTAACGGCTTTAAATCTTTTGCCGATCGGACAATTAGACGGGGGGCACGTTGTCTATGCCCTTTTGGGGAAAAAGAGCCGGTTTGTTTCTTATTCCGCCCTGGGGTTTTTAGCTTTCATCTGCCTGGTTTATAATCCGGGCTGGCTGTTATTGTTGATTTTATTGAGCTTATTCGGTTTAAAACATCCCTCGCCGTTAGATGAAGTCACTCCGCTGGATAAAAAACGCTACCTGATTGGGATTTTGGCTTTATTAATATTTATTTTTTCCTTTACCCCGATTCCTTTTCCTCAGTATGCGGATGAGATCCGTAATGGGCTGGGGCAAATGCGGGAAAACCAGCCGATACAAATATAGCAATAGCGAATAATTTGTCATTGCGAGCTTAAGCGAAGCAATCTCTAGTGCGCCGTCCATTTAATGTTGACGGGCTCCAACATGTCATCTCCGAATGCCTTTATCGGGGATATGGTGTTTAAAAAAACCAGATTCCCGATAACATCATTCGGGAATGACAAAACGGAGAGTATAAAATCTTTATCCCAACCCGTCAATATAAAATGGACGCTGTACTAGTCCCGTGCGTCTGAGATTGCTTCGGCGATAAGGCTGCCTCGCAATGACAATTTCTTGACTTAATGGCATTTAGACTACGGACACTTTAACAAACTCCCGCCGCCCAATCTGAATAATGTATTCGCCCGGCGGCAATTCCAGGTTAACATCGCTGACCGTTGCGTGATTTACTTTGACTCCCCCTTGCTGAATCAGTCGCCGGACCTGACTGGAACCGGCAATCTTTACCGTACCGGTAATAATTCTAACTATCCATGCCTTATCCTGGCCCTCTTCCAACTGGAAATTCTTACAGGGGATTTCATCCGGGATTTCTTTATCCTGGTGAATCTTTTCAAACTGCTGCGCCGCCGATTCCGCCTCGATCTGACCGTAATAACCGGCTACGATATTTATCCCCAATTCCTTTTTAACCTGGCGGGGATGCAATGCACCCGCCTTCAATCCCTGTTCGATTTTCCCGATTTGGGATGGGGTATAATCGGTAAGCAGGGCATAGTATTTAATCATCAACTCATCCGGTATAGACATAATTTTGGCGAACATGGTTTCTGCCGGTTCTTCGATGCCGATATAGTTGGCTAAGCTTTTGCTCATCTTCTCCTTGCCATCGGTGCCTTCCAGCAACGGCATAGTCATAATCACCTGCGGAGCTTGTCCGAAATCACGCTGCAATTCCCGCCCCACCAGCAGGTTGAACTTTTGATCATTTCCGCCCAATTCCACATCGGATTTGAGCACTACCGAATCATAGCCCTGCACCAGGGGATATAAAAACTCGTGAATGCTCAAAGGCTTCTGCTGCGCCATCCGATCGGAAAAATCGTTGCGCTCCAGCATACGCGCTACGGTATAGTGGGAAGATAGTTTGATCAAATCCCCCGCCGACATCTTGCCCATCCATTCGTTATTGAAAACCACCCGGGTTTTTTGCGGGTCTAAGATTTTAAAAACCTGGCGGGTATAAGTTGCCGCGTTTTGCCTGACCTGTTCCGCTGTCAAAGGAGGACGGGCGCTGTTACGTCCGCTGGGATCGCCGATTAAAGCGGTGAAATCGCCGATCAGGAACTGAACATTATGCCCCATGCTCTGAAAATGCTTGAGCTTGTAAATTAAAACGGTATGCCCCAGGTGTAAATCGGCGGCGGTAGGATCGAAACCGGCTTTGATGTTGAGCGGGGTTTTAGTTTTATGGGAGCGTTCCAGTTTTCTGGCCAATTCATCCAGGCTGATAACCTCCGCCGCTCCTTTGGTCAGATAAGCTATTTGATCATCTGGGTGCATGAGTTGTTCCTATAACTATATGCTAAATTTACGGAGTGCGAAAATGTAAACGTTACAGAGTCATAGACCACCACCAAAGGTGGTGGCTTGAAATTGTGAACCGCTCAAAGCGGATTAGTTCATGCGCCACCTAAAGGTGGCAGTATTTAATCGAACAGGTTAAGCTGATCAAGCCTTTTATCTTCTTCCTCCTGTTGTTTTATATAATTGCGAACGGCTTGCTCATCTCTGCCTACGGTATTTACATAGTAACCACGCGCCCAAAAGTGTTGGCCGGTAAAATTCTTTTTGCGGCCTGCAAAATTCCTTGCAATCTGGATAGCGCTTTTGCCCTTGATGAACCCTATGACTTGCGCTACAGCATATTTGGGCGGTATCGCTATCAACATATGCACATGATCTGGCAAAAGATGCCCTTCTAAAATTTCGCATTCCTTTTGCCGGGCAAGATCACGAAAAATCTCTGCAAGGCATTTTCGCAATTCCTCGTAGATTTGTTTTTTCCGATACTTGGGAATCCAAATGACATGGTACTTGCACTCCCATTTGGAATGATTTAAACTTTGTATATCGTTCATGGAAAACCTCTTTATCCGTTACCTTAAGCGGTTCACGGTTTAGAGGTTTTCCTATTTTCCCGGAATTGTCAAACTTTAGGAGTCCCCCGGCAAAGCCGGGGGTTTACTCTTGATTATTAGGTCTTCCGGCTTAACCGTTGGCAGAAGCGCTTTTGCTTTTTTAATCAACTCCTCATCCCTGGTTATAAAAACCTCGGCAAAATCACAGGCTACCGCAAGTAAAATGGAATCGGCAGGAAGCAGTTTAAGTTGTTTTTGGATATTATATGCTTCGGCAATGTGTACTTCGCTAGGGATAACTATTTGTAAATTATTCATTTCTCCCAATTCTTCCACGTCTTTTATTATAAAAGCATCGTCCCTTTGGGAATATTTTCTCAAAACCGCCAGAATTTCCATTAGATTCAATAAAGTGGTAATCCCTTGTACCCGGCCTGATTCAAGATTCTCCAAAATCTTCTTTGATCCTTCATAAAGGTCTTTCTCCTTTAATAAAAAATTCAAAAAGATGTTGGAGTCTATGAAAATTGTTTTCAAAGGCATGTTTATACCCGGCTTCTTATTTGCCTAATCAACTCAGCACTATTACTCCCTTCAGCATTTAATTTTCCCCCGGCTTCTTCATATTTACCTGCCAGCGCCCTGACTACTCCGGATTTATGTTTTTTGAAGCCTTTCAATCCTTCAGCAACTGCAATTATTTTATCTACTGTAATTGCACCCATTTTCATTTTTATTCCTCCGTATTTATGCGTTTCAGAGATTTTGTATTTCTTTTAATATGATAAGATTATATGAAGATTAGCGGAATGTCAAAACAATTTGCGGTCGGCGATTATTGCGGGGGCGTTTACTTGCCCGGCTTCAATCCCCAGGCGAATGCGTTATAATCCTTGGCCATGCGGTGGGTGTTGAAAAAGGCGGCCTCGGCGATACAGTGAATCATCATGTTCAGCCATTGGCTGGAGAGCATAGTTTCCTGCCCGGCCGCGGCTTCCTGATACAGAGCTATCATTTGCGATAATGCCCGATAAAGGGAATTGGCGTCTTCCTGGATGCGAAAGTCATTCTCGCAGCCGATTTCACCTTCCGGGGGGGCATAGCCGAAGATGATGCCGATATTTTGGTGCGCTTCGGCGATCCAGCCGTCCGATGTGGATAATTGCGGCACCCCGTTCAAAATGGCCTTCATCCCGCTTGTGCCGGAGGCTTCGAAGGGGGGAAGCGGGTTGTTCAGCCAGACATCCACTCCGGAAACCAGCATCTTGCCGACATAAGTGTCGTAGTCTTCCAGATAAAGCACCTTGATATTGTCCTGCTTACCCACCAATGAGTCGATTTTCCCCAGCATATTGCGGATGCTGTGAGTTCCCGCCTTGTCCTTGGGATGAGCCTTGCCCGCCAGAATTACCTGCAAGCAGCCGTAGCTTTTGGCGATCGAAAGCAGCTTATCAAGATCGTACAAAATCAATTCAGGACGTTTATAGGAAGCGGCGCGGCGCGCCCAGGCGATGGTAAACACATGCTCTTTCAGCAGCCAGGGGGAAAGCCATTTCACCAGACGGTGCTTGTTGACCATGTGGGCGTCCCACAATTTTTGTTTGAATTGGTTATCCTCAGTCAGTTTTAAGACGTTCTTCAGAGTGGTCGGGTCAGAGCGCCAGGGGCCGATTTCCTTTACATATTGGTCGAAAAGCTGCGCCATCGGTTCGGAAACCCAGGTCAAATGATGAATCCCGTTGGTAATGCCTTCTATTTTCTTGACATAATCCGGGAATTGAATTTTGGTAACCTGTTCATGACGTTCGCTTACCGCATTAGCCTTATGCGCGGCGTTCAAAGCCAGTAAGGTTAAATTTACGCGCTGTTTATCATAATCCCCCGTTCCCAGCTTCAAGGCTAGTTCTAATTCCCGCTCATCCAAAACATTTTTTAATTCGCTTACCGGGAGACGATCATGCCCGGCCTCTACCGGGGTATGACAGGTGTAGACAAATTGTTTCTTCAAAGCTTCCAATTTGTCGGCGGTTAAATCCTTGGCCATTTCTACAAATGCCAGGGCGGCATGTCCTTCATTCAGATGAAATAAATCGACATCATAACCAAGCGCTTTGAGGGCTTTTATTCCGCCGACTCCCAAAACCTTGCGCTGGACACTCTTCCACCAATCCGTTTTGCTGTTGTAAAGCCGATCGGTTATTTTGCGGTTGATCACGCCGTTTTCTTCTAAATTCGAATCCAGAAGAATCAGGGGAACAACATGGGTGCGATCGTGGCTGAAGACATAATATTTCCAGAGACGCAAAACCACGCGTTCTGTTCCGATCGCGATTTCTATTCGTTCCCTGAGGGGCGCCAATCCCGGATAGCGCAGCGGATTCCAGTTGATCTCCTCCACCTCCTGCCCCAGATAGATGCAGGCTCGCTGCAAAAAGTAGCCTTTGTTCCAGAGAATTCCCACCCCGATCAAAGGCAGCCCCAAATCCGCCACCGATTTGAGAGTATCTCCGGCCAGAACCCCTAATCCCCCGGAATAGATCGGTAAATCCACCAGGGTATCCATCCTGACCATGTGGAAATAATCCATGCTGCGCATATTGGAGAATACGGCAAAATCCCGCTTTTTGTTATGTTGATCCATGCTGCCTTGGCTGATAAAAGTATTATAAAAGCTGGGAGAAAGGCCGAATTCCATAGAAAAGTAAGCCACTTTTTTCTTTTTGGGATTATGCAGCATATTTTCCGTGTCTAATATAACCTGAAGGGGAAAGCCGAAATATTTATCTGCATTAATATTTTCTTCCAGCGTCTTTTCCAGGGAAAAATCTATTTCGTCCATTAAAAAATTTTTATTTTCAGACATGAATAAAATCAGCCAGATCTAAATCCTTACCAGATTAAATATGGCTGAAACTCCTCTGTTTCTTGGAATGGTTGGTGGCGAAGAATTTTTATCGGGCGGCCTTGGTATTTTTTCAACATCAGGCAGAAATTTACTTTTTTCTTGTATTCAATAAATTAATTATAGTACAAAATCTATACCGTTTGTCAACTGTTTGCTTCTATATTTTTATAACTGGAATATTCAGCTAAATTTATATATAGTAGAGATAGTTGCAAAAGTATCTGTCATCCCCGAATGCCTTTATCGGGGATATGGTTTTTCAAGCAGTTAAAACCAGATTCCCGCTCAAAATCGTTGCGGGAATGACACTTCGGGGGACTTTTGCAACTACCTCAGTAAATACAGGTTTTTCAGAATAAATATTAGAGGGTTATCGAATGTCGAATATTCTGTCTATCCCGTTGATAGTTATCTCATTTTTATTTTCCATCTTAGTTACGATTTATCCATTTAAAATCGGCAGGCTCACAGTTGAGATGTCCATCGGCCCCATACTCGCCCTATTGCTGCTTATTGTTTTGAAAGTCATAACTTTAGAAACAATCCGCTTAGGTATTTTGGGCAACTCCCATCTCAAACCCTGGGAAATTATTATCATTTTCTTCACCACCGCTTATGCCAGTATCAGCGTGGACGTGACCGGGATATTCGATTTCTTGGCCTATAAAATTGTGTACAAAGCCAAAGGCGACGGCGTCAAATTGTTTATATTTTTTTATTGCTTTGCTTGCATTTTAACATCTTTCACGTCAAATGATATAGTTATTCTCACGCTGACGCCCATTATATTCTACCTGGGCCGGCATTCGAATATCAACGTCATCCCCCTGCTGTTTGCCGAGTTTTTCGGGGCGAATACCCTGAGCATGTTACTTTATATCGGCAATCCCACTAATATTATTGTGGGTAATGCGCTACGCTTGGGTTTTCTGGATTATACCCGCATTATGTGGCTGCCGACAATTGTGGCCACGCTTGCCAATATTGGGCTTTTATATGCTGTTTTCCGCAAGCAGATCACCAAACGCTACACCATCGATCATAAATCCCGCTTCCATGTCCGGCATTGGGGCGGGGCGGTTTTCAGCTCCGTATTGCTCTTGGCTATGTTGATTGTATTGGCTTTTTCGCAAACCCTGGGAATCCCCATTTGGAAAGTCACTGCCATTTTCGCCGCCTTATTTATGGTGGAAGACCTGGCTTTCAGCATATTTTTTACCCTTAAAGAATTGATAGTTTTACCCATCAAAGTGCAAAAGGAATTGCAAAGGGATAAAAGGGAATTATTCGGCTTATATGGAATTCCGGAGAAGAAAAACGAATTCTGGATCGCTTTTGAGCGCGTTCCCTGGAAGATTTTACCCTTTATCTTAAGTTGCTTTATCTTTGTGCAGGGACTTAACCAATACGGCGTAGTGGATTGGCTGGCTAAACTTATGGCCGGATTTTCGCAGACGACGGCGCAGGGAATCTTCGCCAACGGATTTTTGGGTCTGATCATGTCCAATATTATCAATAACCAACCTATGACGATATTCCTATCCGGCATATTGGTCAGCAAATCATTTCAGGTACCGCCGCCGGCCTTTATGGGAAGCGCCTACGCCATCGTCATCGCCAGTAATCTGGGAGCCAATATTACCTTGATCGGAGCATTGGCGGGGCTAATGTGGGAAAAGATTCTCAAATCCAAAGGGCTGGAGATTTCTTATCTGGATTTTATGCAGACGGGGCTGATTATTACGCCGGTGGTGTTTTGTTTGACTTTGGGGATGTTGTATTGGGTGTTGGGTTGAATTCCCTTCAAAAAAATCCCTGACAAGAATTATAGAACCGGAAAAATTCTTTTTATCTCTTTAATCTTGTCAAAATCTTTGTCGTAACTATAAATTTCTTTTATATCCTTATCAAGCATAAAAGCCACATTAAAGGCATCGGTATAGGATATTGAATGTTGAATATAAAGCTCAAAAGCTGGCTGATATATTTGTTTGAAAGGAACATCCAACCCCTTTAAAGCCAAAATGGGCAGCATAAGTTCCCGGATTTCAGCCTTGGGAACCTTGTAAAATTTTTCCAGGGTAAAGATTGTTTCAAATATAACCAGGGGGGAAGTGATTAGTTGTTCTTCGCCGCGTTGGACTTTTTGCAGAAGATGCAAAACTTGCCTGGCTTTTATCTCATCATCGTTGGTAAAGTAGCGGAGAAAAAGATTAGTATCGATAAAGCGTTTCATGGATTAAGAATTTTTCTTTATTTGTTCCTGAGCAACATTTTCCTCAAAATCGCTTCTGACCGTTTGGAAATCTTCCGGCTTTTTGCGGGGCATAACCTTGCCGAAATTAGCCTCTATCGTTCCCACCGGTCTAACTATGACCTCGCCGCAGCTTATGACAAACTCTATCCGGTCATGGGGTTTGATTTTTAGATAATCCCTGACATTTTTTGGGATAGTGGTCTGTCCCTTTTGGGTTAAGGTAGCGATAGCGGTTTTGCCCATGTTCAATCCCTTGCTCTCTGGTTAATCCTTACTTTTGGCTTCTGGTATTACTTTAGCAAGCAAGATGTGAATTGTCAAGGTAGCTGTAATAAATATTGAAGTACTTGAACTACT
>JACRJN010000093.1 GCA_016235675.1 Candidatus Schekmanbacteria bacterium | reverse complement strand
AAAGGGGTTAGAATTTTCATTCTAACCCCTTTTTATTTGGTAGCGGGGGCCGGATTCGAACCAGCGACCTTTGGGTTATGAGCCCAACGAGCTACCTGACTGCTCCACCCCGCGATATTTCCCTCAATTACAAATAGACTATACAAAAAACTTCCGAGTTTGTCAAGCTAAAAGCCGGGGTTACCTAAAACCCTTCAGTGAAAGGTGGGAAAAATTATAAAATCCCCCTTAATCCCCCTTCACTGAAGGCTTACGGGTTACCGGATTTTTGTTGCCTTTACATGAAACCGCCATGTTTCTTCAGGACACCACTAATACCAATTTGTGTTCAAATTGGTGGGCACAGCCCACCCTACAGAAATACTCCATTTTCATTATTCATCTTTTTTGTATATCGTTTCCCCGGCAATATCCCAGGTATCGACAATAGCCATAATAATGGCATCGACAGGGCGATTATTGGTCAGGGGGCTTTGTCTGGCAGAACTTCCGGAGGCATAAAGTACAATTTCACCGATTCCGGCGGAAACGGCGTCCACGGCGACTACAAATGCTCCTTCTTTTTGAGGGTCGTTTACATCGATAGCTTTTACCGCAAGCAGTTTTAAACCCTCAAGGGTGTCTAATTTACGTGTCGCGACCACTGTGCCTACCACTTTGCCTAGTAACACAATAAAGCTTCCTCGATTATTACTTTTTGTTCACACTCTGTATTCTGCCCAGAGGTAAAATCCGGTCTACGTTAACATGGGGTCTGGGGATGATATGCACCGATACAATTTCACCGACTTTTTCCGCCCCTTTGGCTCCCGCTTCTACTGCGGCCTTTACTGCGGCTACATCCCCTCTGACTATTGCGGTAACATAACCGCCGCCTGTTTTTTCATAACTGACCAATTCCACTTTCGCGGCTTTTACCATTGCATCCGAAGCCTCTACCATGGCAGCAAAGCCTTTTGTTTCAATCATGCCTAACGCATCTGACATTTTATTCCTCCTGGGAAAACTATAAGATTTATTCAGGTAATTTAAAGTGAAGCGAAATGAGGTAAAATTCAGGGCAGGTCAATCTAAAATATAATTATATGGATTGACCGCTACCCCGTTCAGGCGTACTTCATAATGTAAATGGGGAGCGGTGCTGCGCCCGGTGGAACCGATACGTCCGATCATTTGGCCGCGCTTTATTTTGTCTCCCTCCTGAACTATGAACTCGGACATATGACCGTAACGGGTCGAATACCCGTAACCATGTTCGATGACAATCGTTTTGCCGAGTTCCCCGTGGCGGGTAGCCAACGTCACCGTGCCGTCAGCCGGCGCTACAATCGGGGTGCCGAAGCGGTTCGCTATATCAAGCCCCCGATGAATTTCCCGACGATTGGTGAAGGGAGACTGGCGGTAACCGAAACCGGAGGTAATCCAACCGTTGGCCGGTTTAACCGCCGGCGTACAAACTAAAATCGAGGCTTTATCTTCCACGGTCTCCGTTATTTCCTGTAAATTACCCTGTTCCTGAGACATTTGGATTTTCAAACGTTCAACGTCCAAACATAATTTTTTTAACTTGGTGTCCTCTATTTCCCTGACGAAACTTTCGAAGGTGGCCTGCTCCCCCTCGCCGCCGATACCGGAAAGCTGCTGCATACTTCTTGCCTCAGGCAACCCGACCATAATCCGAAACTTTTGGTTGTCTTTGGTCATCTCCGTCAAATCTTTTTTAAACTTATCGATGGTACCTTCCATATTCTGCAAATGCACCCGCTGTTGATTAAATTCCTTTTGTACCCCTTCCAATTCGGACACGCGGGAACTCATTTGCCAATATCTGAAACCAAGACCGAGAACTAACAGGGAAACGATGGCCGCACTTATAAGAGCGCCTTTAATATAATCCTTAGGTACCCGATATTTACGCATCTTTGAAGTGGTATCGGGCAATACCATTACGGTATAATACTTTTTAGCCATTAAACGGGTTCTCCTCAACACAAAAGCGTATACTAGTGACTAAATTTAACATGCTGTTTGCATGATGTCAAGTTTTTTATATATCAGCTAATGTCCCCGGTAAAAGTCTCACCTCGCGACAGTCCTCTTTCACTATTCCGTTAAAAAGCGGGAATAATTATTATAGTAATTTAATTATACCAGGAACGGGAGGGAGAGACAATAAAAATCAACAACAGCCAGTTATGATAACACTAGTACAGCGTCCATTTAATGTTGACGGGTTCCAACATGTCATCCCCGAATGCCGTTATCGGGGATATGGTGTTGTTTTGAAAACCAGATTCCCGATAACGGCGTTCGGGAATGACAATTCAAGAGTGCAAACCGTCAAAACTAAATGGACGGTGTACTAGTTGCTTTTATATCATCATGCAAAAACCTTACCTTGTTTTAACTTAAAATTTAAGAAGAAATAAATAATTACTAAAAGTCTGCTGATAATTGAAGCATTATTTATTGACAATCATCCAACGTTCTGTTATAAAAGAGGTTGTTTTTTAAATATGATTATTATCAACTAGGGAGAGTTCAATCCATGCCGAAGATTTATCTGATTGATGTTACCAATCGTGACGGTGTCCAAACCTCACGGATTGGTCTGGCGAAGCTGGAAAAGACCATACTTAATCTGTTTTTGAATGAAATGGGTGTTTATCAGAGTGAATTAGGGTTTCCTTTTACAAATCATGAAGTTAATTACATTAATGCCAATCTTGAGTTGGCCGAAACGGGAGTGCTCAAGCCGATCGTTTTAAGCGGCTGGGTGCGGGCGGTCAAAGAAGACATCGAATTGGCTTTAAAGCTGACAAAAATAAAAAATTTAAATATATCGGCCTCGGTTTCCGATATAATGATTAAAGGCAAATTCAGGGGCAAAGTAAATCGCCGGGATGTAATCAAAAATATGACCGAAGCAGCGGATTATGCTAAGGAAAACGGGATAATTTCCCTGGGAGTAAATGCCGAAGATGCTTCCCGCGCGGATTTGGACTTTATGATAGAGTTTGCTGCTGCTGCCAAAGAACATGGAGCGGATAGAATCAGGTATTGCGATACGTTAGGCTTTGATGATCCGTTTACAGTTTATGAGCGGATTAAAAAATTAGCTCATACCACACAGCTTCCCATAGAATTGCACTGCCACAATGATTTGGGAATGGCGGTTGCCTGCTCTGTCGCCGGGGCTAAAGCCGCCGTAGAAGCGGGAGTCGATGCCTATATCAATACCTGCGTAAACGGTATCGGCGAACGCGCCGGTAACGCGGATTTGGCATCCGTCATTCTGGCGGTGCGCAAATCCAGCGGCTTTTATCAGCAGAATCTTTTGGATGAACGTATCGACCTTTCCCATTGCTGGCGTATCGGCAAGTATGCGGCTTATGCCTTCGGCCTGCCTGTTTCCATCAATCAGGTGGCGATAGGCGATAATGCCTTTGCCCATGAATCGGGCATACATGCCGACGGCGCTTTAAAAGACGCCCACAACTATGAACTGTATGACTACCGGGAATTAGGGCGGGGCGAGCCGGAAATCGTGGAAACCGGTCGGCAGATTACCACCGGCGAATACGGCGGGATTAAAGGTTTCCGTAATGTTTATGAAAAACTGGAAATCGCATTTAAAGATGAAAAGGAAGCAGTTAAAATATTAGAGTTGGTACGTTACGCCAATGTACATACCCAAAAGCCGTTGACCGATTATGAATTGCGTTTTATCGCCAAATACCCCGATATTGCACGCAAGATAATGACGGTTACCCCGTAGTTTTTTGTACCATGTCAGGTTTGAAATAAATAGCAGCAGATAATACTACAAAGTAAAGTCACAGGAGGGAATTCATGGTAAGAGCGGAATTAGCAGCTCAGGTTGCAAGTCATTTGGGAGTGAATAAGAAGTTGGCCAGTACGGTAATCAATATCGTGTTTAAAAATATCGGCGATGCGTTGAATAACGGCGATAAAGTCGAATTGCGGGGCTTCGGCAGCTTTACCATGCGCACCCGGCTGCCCCGTCAGGCTCGTAACCCTAAAACCGGTGAGACAGTACAGGTTTCTGCTAAAAAGGTACCGTTCTTCAAGCCGGGAAAAGATTTGAAAATAGTTGATTAAGTGATGAAGATTATCATTGCATCCGATTTGCACGGTAATTGGGAAGCGCTGCAAACCCTGCCCCCCAATGCCGATTATTATATAATTTCAGGGGATCTGGTAGATTACGGCCCCGACAGCGCCGCCTGTCTTGACCTGGTGCGCAAAAATAATTGGCCGGCGGTGCGCGGCAATCATGATCAGGCGGTCGGGTATCAAACCGATTGCGGTTGCAGTTATCTTATGAAAGAGTACTCCATTGCCTCGCGGGAACAGGTTTTAAAAACCCTAGATGAAAATCAGCTTGAATTTTTGCGTAATTTGCCGTTAGAACGCTATCTGGAAATTTCCGGATGTCGTTTTTTTGTTACTCATGCCCTGCCCGGAGATTTGTACCGTTACTTATCCGCCGATGTCAAGGATGATATATTGGCCGAAATCGTGCGTCCTGTCGCAGCCGATGTAATCATCTGGGGGCACACGCATATCCCCTATATCCGCAGAATCGGGAGGAAAACCATCATAAATCCCGGTAGTGCAGGGCAACCGCGGGACGGAATCCCTCAGGCAAGCTGGGCAGAATTAAGTGACGGAAACATAAAACTTTGCCGCAGCCCTTATCCCTGTCAAACCACTATTGAGAAGATCGAACGGCTGCCTTTAGCGCCGCATATCCGGCAAGGACTGGCAAGAGTTTTGGCTACCGGCAGGACTCCGAAGCAGGAGGGTCAATGCTGTTAACTTAAGGAATTTTGTTTTGATGTTTCGGGTGTGTCCTCACACCGAAACCGTAAAGGGTAACGTTCCCCTTTGAAGTTTCGGCGTGGGGACACGCCGAAACATCGAACATCGATTCTGATTTGTCAATCAATCTTAGGCCAACTAACTTCCGCTTTCGGAATTAACCTCCGCTGCCGGGCGTCTCAGATAATAAGGCGTCAATTCATAGGGGGAAACCCCAAGTCCTTGTTTAAATCGCTGATACCCCATTTGGGCAATGACTGCCGCGGTGGGTGTATAATATGCGCTAGCTTTAAAATCAGCCTGCTGTTTAAATTCTTTCTGTAAATATTGCTGATATACCGCCAAGCCGTCTCCCAGAAAAGAGACTGGTTCTTTAATCATTTCCGGCAGTTTTTGAGGGGCTATTAACAAATATTCGCTAAGTTTGACAATCTGTTCGCCAATCCGCCGATATAAAGCGGTATAGACCTCACCCTGTTTGGCATCGAGCAAGGGGCAAATTATACCGGGCGCTGAAACCCTGAACGCCAGGGCGTCTAAGGTATTTATTCCCGATACCGGTTTATTATGCACCCAGGCCAGCCCTTTAACAGTGCTTACACCTACCCGCAGTCCGGTAAAAGAGCCGGGGCCGACGGCTAAAGCCATTCCATCCAGTTGTGAAAGATGACAGCCGGTTAGGATAAGCAATTCATCGATAGCCGCCAATAATCCTTGTGATGGTTTAGCTTGAGGGGGCAAGCTGATTTCATGCAACAACATGCCGTTTTCGCATAGAGCCGCGCTATTTATTTTACCTGAAGTATCGATTCCCAGTATTTTCATGGTTTTCTTACGTCTCAACCCGCACTCTGCGGCCCTCTATTTGTAATCTCCCCTCGCTGTATAATTGAATTGCGCGGGAATAAAGTTTGTGTTCCTGTTCCAGAATGCGCGCCGACAAAGACTCTTCGTTATCGTCATCCTGTACCGGAACTACCGCCTGAAGGATAATCGGGCCGGTATCCAGGCCCTCGTCCACAAAATGAACGGTGCAGCCGGAAAATTTCACCCCGTATTCCAGCGCTTTCCGCTGCACGTGTAATCCGGGAAAGGCCGGTAAAAGCGCCGGATGAATGTTCATGATGCGATAGGGAAATTCCCTTACCAAGGTCGAACTTAAGATGCGCATGTAGCCGGCCAGAATGACTAATTCCACCCCTTCGGCTTTCAAGCGTTCCGCCACGACTTGATCATAATTTTCCCGCCCTTTGAATTGTTTGGGGTCGATAAAACAGGTTTTTATCCCATACTGCGCCGCCCGCTGCATGGCGCAGGCATCTTTAACATCGCTGATGACAATTCTGATATGAGCGTCTAATTGTCCGGCTTCGATATTGTCGATAATCGCCTGTAAATTAGAACCGCGCCCTGATGCCAAAACGCCCAGGGCAATCTTTTTTATCTGCATGGCGCAAGCTCCTTTATTCGTAAACCCAATCCCCGATTTTCATTCCGCATTTTTTGGCCGTTCCGGCTTTTATCTCCAACACCTGATCCGCTTTTCTTTTCGGGAAATACCGGGGCCATTTGGATTCATCCCCCACAGCCGGGGGAACATCGGCGGTTATATCCACAATTGTTCCCTCTTTAATCCAGATCAGATCGAGCGAAAAATTCATATCCTTCATCCAAAAGCCGTGATAACCGTTTTGCGCAAAAACAAAAAGCATGGCGGCGTTATCCGCCAATTGTTTACGCCCGCTCAAACCTTGCTGCCGCAATTCCATAGTATCGGCAAGCTCGGCCTGAAAGGAGCAAGTATTTATCCGGACAGTTTTCCGGTCTTTGCCCCAGGATAATTGGTGCATAAAAATCAGTAAAATAATTAAGGTTAGCGCAATTGGGAATTTAAAGCTATCCATGATTTTTATAGGAAACACCCATGTCTTTTCGGACACAAAGAAGCATGAAAAATGTCATTGCGAGCGGAGCGAAGCAATCTCTCCCCGTGCGTCTGAGATTGCTTCGGCGATAAGACTGCCTCGCAATGACATTTTTCAGGTGAAATCTTACGCTTTTAACTTTTCCTGCAATAGTTTATTAACCATCTGAGGATTGGCCTTCCCCTTACTTGCCTTCATCACCTGGCCGACCAGAAAGCCTAAGGCATGTTGTTTCCCGGCCTGGAAATCGATTTTGGCCTGGGGATTGCCGGCGATAATCCCGTCGACAATCTTTTCGATGGCCGATTCGTCGGCTACCTGCTGTAAGCCCTTTTCTTTGACAATCACCTGCGGCTCTTTCCCGCCAGCGTACATCTCCTCGAATACCGTTTTGGCGATTTTGCCGCTGATCACATTCCTTTTCATCAAATCCAGCAATTGCGCCAGATTTTCCGGGCTGATCGGGCAATTGACGATCCCCCGGTTATCCTGCTTAAGATGATAGGCCAGATCACCCATCACCCAATTGCTGACCTGCTTGTAATCGGAAAATTTTGCTGCGCAGCGCTCGTAATAATCCGCCAAAGCCCGACTTCCCGTCAATAATTGGGCGTCATAGTCCGGCAACCCGTACTGAGCGATAAAACGCTGCTTTTTGGCGTCCGGCAGTTCCGGCAAAACCGATCCGATTTGTTCCACCCAGGCCGGATCGGGTTCGATGGGCACTAAATCCGGTTCCGGGAAATAGCGGTAATCGTGCGCTTCTTCCTTGGAGCGCATGGAAACAGTGATGCCCCGGTTGCTATCCCAAAGCCTGGTCTCCTGAATGATCTTCCCTCCGGCCTCCAGTTCCGCGGCCTGGCGCTTTTCCTCATATTCTAAGGCACGTTGCAGGAAGCGGAACGAGTTCATATTTTTAATCTCGGCTTTAGTGCCCAGGCTCTTTGCCTCCGGCTTTTTCAGCGAAATGTTGGCATCGCAGCGCAGACTGCCTTCCTCCATGTTGCAATCGCAAACCTCCAGATAATCCAGGATGTCGCGCAGCTTTTGCATGTAAAGCTTGGCCTCTTCCGGCGAGGAAATCTCCGGCTCGCTGACAATTTCAATCAGGGGGGTGCCGCAGCGGTTCAAATCGACATGACTGCCGTTTTGTACCCCCTCATGCAGCAATTTACCGGCGTCTTCTTCCATATGAATGCGGGTGATGCCGATTTTTTTAGGCCCGGCGGCGGCTTCGATTTCCAGCCAGCCCTTTTCGGCCAGCGGCAGTTCAAATTGGGAAATCTGGTACGCTTTGGGCAAATCGGGGTAGAAATAATTTTTGCGCGCCATAATACTATGAGGGGCGATGCGGCAATTAGTGGCCAGCGCCACCTTGAGCGCCAGTTCCACTGCCTTAGCGTTCATCACAGGTAAAACTCCCGGCATTCCCAGGCAAACCGGGCAAGCGGAGCTATTGGGCTGCTGACCGAATTTGGTACTGCATCCGCAAAACATCTTGGAATTTGTTAACAACTGGGCATGAACCTCCAGCCCGATAACCGTTTGATATGACATAAATTATTCCTTCTCCGCCAGGAGATCAGTCTTTCTTTAAATTGTTCCAGATTATTATGGCGGTAATCACGTAGGTAATCAACATGCAAATAATTAAAATTTTGGCATAATTTGTTGGTCCGATTTGAGCCTCCGGCGCTTTTTTGTCTTGCTGCTTTTTGACGGATTCTGGAGAATCCGGTTCTTGGGCAAAAAGGGTAGTATATTGTTTTTCCCTGATTTTGCTGTAGAATGAATTAGTAAAAAAGCCAAATAATTTCAGGATAAAATTATTTTCCGCCGGTTCCGATTGCTTGGATTGCCGATGCCATAACCAACCAATATGTGGCCATGATGACAATTTGAGCATAGAATATTCCCCCCATACTTTAACTATAGAATATTCCAAATGTTGATGTCAAGGGAAAGCTCGGCATTTTTCACTTCCCCCCTTGACAAAACTTTCGTTAGCTGTTAACGTTATTGCGTTTTGGCCGGCAAAACAGAATTTAACTAGTACAGCGTCCATTTTATATTGACGGGTTGGGATAAAGATTTTATACTCTCCGTTTTGTCATTCCCGAATGATGTTATCGGGAATCTGGTTTTAATTCAACACCATATCCCCGATAAAGGCATTCGGGGATGACAAAATGGAACGCAACACAAGTACAACCAGTCAAAACTAAATGGACGGTGTACTAGCAAATCCTCTTTAAAATTTTGGCGGTGTATAAAAGCGTCATTGCGAGGCAGTCTTATCGCCGAAGCAATCTTATACACACGCATAGAGATTGCTTCGCTCCGCTCGCAATGACATTTTTCAGCCGAAACAAATTTCTTGCTTAGTCTCTGTATTTCTACGCTACCCCAAAATTGGCTCCCCCTAAGCAAACCTTTTCACCTGAAAATGTCGTAGTGCAGGGTTTTAGCCCTGCCTTCCCAGGTAGCAGACCTAAAGGTCTGCGCTACATTTTTATGTCCCAAAGGGAAAAGTTAACATGGATAATCTTGTCTGTTTAAACAACACCGATCCCAAATTCCGTCCGAGTGTGGAAAAAATCAGCGGGCAGAATTTGAATAAATGCTATCAGTGCGCCAAATGCACCGCCGGATGCCCCATCGCCGGTTCAGTGGATTTCCCCCCGCACAAAATTCTGCGGTTTATCCAGTTGGGACTGGTTAAGGAAGCGTTAAACGCCCCCACTATCTGGTATTGCCTGTCTTGTATCACCTGTACGGCGCGCTGTCCCAACGGTGTGGATTTGGCCAAAGTGATGGATACGTTAAGAGAATTGGCGCTGGATGTGCAAGGCGGAAAAACGGCCAAACCGCGCATCGCGTTATTTGAGGAGCTGTTTTTGGATTCCATCCGAAAACATGGGCGTTTATATGAAATGGGCACCCTGCTGCAATACAATTTACTCTCAGGCAGACTGTTTCAGGATTCAGAATTGGTTATGCCCCTGATAAATAAAGCTAAATTGGAATTTCGCTCCAAGGGTATCCAGGGGAAGAAGGAAATCGCCCATATTTTTAGAAAAACTAACGCTGAGGAAGGTTGATGTCAGTTCAAGCTTATTTTCCTGGATGCTCATTAGAAAGCAGCAGCCGGGAATTCGATAAATCGACTCATTTGGTATGCAAGGCTCTGGATATTGATCTGAAAGAGTTGCCCGATTGGTCTTGCTGCGGGGCGCACGCCGCCCATCATACCCGGCATAATTTGTCGACCATACTCAGCGCCCGTAACTTGAGCATTGCCACCAAGGAGGGCTACGACAGCATTATGGCGCCTTGTCCGGCCTGTTATAATCGTCTGAAAAGCGCTCAAATAGAATTAGCTGAATGCGACAAGAAACAGGCAGCGGCCAGGGAAGATTTTAATTTCCAGATTAACCCGGATCTGAGGGTATTTTCCATTCTGGAATTTTTGGCCGGTATCGACAAGGCAGTACTCCAGGCAAAGGTCAAAAAGAACCTGAAAGAATTGAAAGTGGCGGCTTATTACGGCTGCCTTTTGGTAAGACCTCCGAAACTGGTCAATTTCGATGATCCGGAAAGCCCGGTCACCATGGATGAAATCCTGACTGCGGTCGGTGCAACCGTTGTGCCCTGGGATTACAAGGTACAATGCTGCGGCGCCTCTTTGTCGGTCAGCGATCCGGACATTCAGGCAAAGCTATGCGCTGATATTTTAGAGATGGCAAAGCTGGCCGGAGCCCAAGCGATTGTAGTAGCCTGCCCCTTGTGTCATGCCAATCTGGATTTGAAACAGGGACAGATTAACCGGCGGATGTCGACCCATTACGATATTCCCATATTTTATCTGACTCAAATTATCGGACTGGCCTGGGGATTTTCCCCCCAGGAGCTGGAAATAGATAAACATATGGTGGATTCCATGTCTTTATTGACTGCGGTGTTAAAATGAAAATAGGCGTATTTATTTGTTATTGCGGCAATAATATCTCGGCTACTGTCGATGTCGAGCAAGTGGCGAAGTTTGCCTTGACCCTGCCTGATGTGGTGCATTCGGAGACCATCCATCACGTCTGTTCCGAACCCGGTCAGAATACCATCAAACAGGCGATTAAAAATAAAGGGCTGGATCGGATCGTGATCGGCGCCTGCTCTCCCCGCATCCATGAGGCAACCTTTCAGCGGATGGTATCGGCGGCCAGGCTCAATAAATATATGCTGGAAATCGCCAATCTGCGCGAGCATTGCTCCTGGATTCACGAAGACCGTTCGCTTGCCACCATCAAAGCCATTGATTTGGTGAATATGGCGGTTTGTAAAGTGTCGCGCCACAAAGTGCTTTATCCCTCCCAGGTGGAAATCAACCCCCGCACCCTGGTTATCGGGGGCGGGATCGCCGGGATTCAGGCCGCCCTGGATGTGGCGGAAAGCGGCAACGAGGTTGTCCTGGTGGAGCGCGAACCGAGTATCGGCGGCAACATGGCGCGTCTGGATAAAGTATTTCCCACTTTGGACTGTTCCGGCTGTATCTTAGCTCCCAAAATGGTGGACGTGGCTAATAATAAGCACATCAGCTTGCATACCTACTCTGAGATTGAAAAAGTCACCGGCTTTGTGGGCAATTTCAAGGTTACCATTCGCAAGAAAGCCCGCCTGATCGATACCGCCAAGTGTACCGGCTGCGGGGCTTGTACCTTGAAGTGCCCGATCAAGGCTCCCTCCGAATTTAACTTAGGGCTGGATAGCCGCGGCGCTATTTACATCCCATTTCCGCAAGCCGTGCCCCATATCCCGGTGATCGATAAGACCATCTGTCCCATGGTGCTCAAGGGCAAGTGCGGCTTGTGCCAGAAGATGTGTCCCACTCAGGCTATCGATTACAAGCAGGAGGACACCCTGATCGAGGAGAGTTTCGGTGCGATTATCGTGGCTACCGGCTATGAACTGGTGGACTGGAAAAAGCTTTACGGCGAGTATGGGCATGGCCGTTATCCCAACGTGATCAGTAGTATGCAGTACGAGCGATTGTTATCGGCCAGCGGCCCGACCGGGGGTCATGTTATATTGCCCTCCGATTTCAAAAAACCGCATGCAGAGCAAAGAGAGCCGAAGATTATCGCCTTTGTGGCCTGCGTCGGATCAAGGGATGAGAAGGTCGGGCGTCCCTATTGCTCCGGTGTCTGTTGCATGTATACGGCCAAATATGCTATGCTGACCAAAGAGCATATCCCCGCTGCCGAGGTCTATATCTTTTATATGGATCTGCGGGCTGCCGGGAAAAGTTATGAGGAGTTCGTCCGCCGCGCCCAGGAAAAATACGGCGCCAGATACATACGCGGGCGGGTCTCCAAAATATACGAGCGTAACGGCAGGATGGTGATTATGTCCGCCGATACCTTGTTGGGCAAACAGGTGCAGTTGGAGGCCGATCTGGTGGTCTTGGCTGCCGGGGTTGCCTCAAGTTCCGGTGCCAATCAGTTAGCCCAGAAGTTAAATATCTCCCATGACCAGTATGGCTTTTTTATCGAAAGCCATCCCAAGCTGCGTCCGGTCGAGGCCAGCACCGCGGGGATATTTATTTGCGGCGCTTGTCAGGGGCCGAAGGATATTCCGCTGAGTGTCGCTCAGGCTTCCAGTGCGGCGGCTAAGGTCTTGGGATTGATCAGCCATGAAAAGCTGGAAACCAGCCCGCTGGTGGCGGAGGTGAATATCAACCGTTGTATCGGCTGCTTCCGCTGTCTTGAGGTTTGTCCCTTCACGGCTATTGAAAAACAGGAAATGCGCGGCGGGGCATGGGTGGCGCGCGTGAATCCGGCTTTATGCCAAGGCTGCGGTTTGTGTAATGCAACGTGTCTTCCAGGAGCCATTTCCCTTAACGGATTTACGGATGATCAAATCCTGTCAGAGGTAGAAGCAATATGTCTGGTGAACCCCGAATTGTAGGGTTTCTTTGCCATTGGTGTTCTTATGCCGGGGCGGATATGGCCGGTACCAGCCGGATGAAGCAGCCGGCCAGTGTGCGGATTGTACGCTTCCCCTGTACGGGGCGCATCAATCCGCTGATCCCCTTGCGGGCGTTATTAGACGGGGCGGACGGGGTGTTAATCTCCGGCTGTCATCCCGGCGATTGCCATTACCGGGAGGGGAATCTTTATGCCCGGCGGCGTTTCGAACTGCTGCAACGCTTCATTCCCTATATGGGAATCGATTCGGCGCGGCTGCGCTATGTCTGGGTATCGGCGTCCGAAGGACAGCGCTGGCAGGAAATCGTTACCGATTTTACCAATAAACTCAAGGAGATGGGCTATCCCAAACCCAAACAGGTTGAATAAAGAACGTAGCGTTGGGGTTTATCCCCAACATGCAGACGCAGGGATAATCCCCTACCTCATGAGCGGGGGATAAACCCCCATAAGCGCTAAGTTGTTTTCAATCCCCTCCCCCTTGAGGGGGGAGGGCTAGGGTGGGGGTGATTCGGAGTTTATGAGTAGTGTCAAAGCTAGAGAGTTGCGGAAAAACTTAACAGACGCCGAGCGAAAATTGTGGCAAATGCTTCGACTAAAACAAACTAGTTATAAATTTCGGCGGCAGCACCCCATTGGTCAATTTATAGTGGATTTT
>JACRJN010000095.1 GCA_016235675.1 Candidatus Schekmanbacteria bacterium | reverse complement strand
TTAATTAATTCTATTTCTTATTCCGAACTCAGGTTTCTTATCTCAAACCTGCCAAGCCTTACCAATCGGCCCGCCGCCCTTTAGGGTTTCGGTGTGGAACACACCCGAAACATCCAGGATAGTAACTTTGCGTAACATGAGTTATTTAATACCGTCGATATTCTTGTAATCAGCGTTTTTAGTTCAGTCTGAATAGTGCAATTTACTACCCAATCCTTTTCATTCGATGCGGGGCAGCTGTTCATCTTGGACAGAATGTCGTTTTGCAGTTTGTCGATGGCTTCCTTGTAAAGGTTATCTTGCGTTAACGGGTCTGTTGCCTTTTTGGCCGCGGTTATCTGGTTAATGAGGGCGTCAATTTTATTGGAGAAGGTCTTTTTCTTGTTGGCGGCGTTTTTATTGAAATCGGTATCGGTCAGATTATTTATGGCGGTTTTTAAGTCTTCCAGCCCGGTTTCTATAGTAACCACGGTGATGACGAGGGAATCGCTTCCGCTGTTGCCTGCCTCGTCAGTGGCGGTAACGGTGACGGTAGTGTTGCCGAGGGGATAGGTATTGGGCGCGTCATTGGTGATTACCGGATTGGGGTCAAGATTATCAGTTACCACGGGTTGGGAAAGGGTTATCGCTTCGGTTTCGTAATATGTTAAATCCGCTCCGGCGTTGACCGCAGGAGGGGTTTTGTCTATTTTGGCGGTTAGGGTTATCGTTGATTCCCGGTTGCCGGCGTTGTCCCTGGCGTAGATATTAACGCTGTTGGTTCCTTCCACAGATAAATTAATTGCCGTTTGAGCGGCGGAAACGGTGACCGGATCGTTATTATTTACGATGTATAGAATATCGGCTGCCCCGGAAAGATTGTCCCCGACCGTTAAGTTGAGGTTGACGTCGGAGGTGTACCAGCCGTTATTGCCTTGCGTTCCGGTCAGGGTATGGGTAGTGACCGGCGGGGTTTTGTCGATTTTGACGACGAGGGATTGAGCCGCTTCCTGGTTGTTGACGTTATCGACAGCGTAATAGTTTACGGTGTGATTTCCTTCAGTGTTGATGGTAAAGGGGGCTTGAGCGCCGGTTACAACAACCTCCGGGTTGTCATCTATCCGGTAGCGGATTTCCTTGACCCCGGATTCGGCGTCCGCAGCGGCGATGGTAACAGTCACATCGCTATTGTTCCAGCCCACCGCATTGGCCGCCGGAGTGGTGCCGATACTGGAGACGGGAGAGGTGGTATCCGGCGTTCCTGCCGGGGTGACTTTGATTATTTTTTCCGGCTCTGCTGCCGGGTCAATAGTAAGAGTATATTCTATTTGCTGACCTTTGGTTACGTTGCCTTCAACTCCGTAATTTTGCTCATACTTACTAAAACCCCGTACTTCCGCTACCATGGTATAGGAACCGCTATCGGTACCGGTTAGGATAATAGTATAGAAAGAGGAGGGATTTTCAATATAATATACTTGTGTATCTCTAGCTCTATCTTCGGCTGCTTCTTCCGGTGTAGCCTCTATATCATATGTTCCTATTGTATCAAAACCAGCATTCGGGATTTCATTTATATAATTTCCTGTTACAGGGTCAAAACCGAATCTTTTTCCTTCAGAGTCTATTATTAACGCTTCAACTGGCGAGTATAAGGAAATTTCAAGACTGGTTTGAGCCGCAGCAGAGGCTAATATTAATTTGGGCAGAGGGACTTCACTTGTACTTCCAAACTGATTATTATATTGAGAACTGAGTTTTACTTTTCCATGATTGGGGTCTTTTAAGGTATAGGTTACTTTTGAATCGGTTAAAGAGTCAAAATTTATCTTGCCCGTCATCCCGTCCGATACCACCCAATGAGTGCCGTCGCTAACCGGAATAATAAAGGGCTTGCCCTCCTGCATATGTTGTTCAATTTGTTTGTAATTATCTGGAGATGTGGTGGGATCAGGTACGTTTTGAAATTTCTTATCTGTAGCATCTCCTATTTTCCCTGTATTAAAACTAGAATAATACCCGATTTCCGCACCGGCTTTAACATCGCTCCAGGATTTCCCGTCAAAAAATCGTTCAACATCGGCGCTTCCCACTCCCGCCTGGCATCTATTGTTGGTTTGGGTGCAATCGGTTATTTTCAGTTCGGCAATAGGATAATTGGTTTTCTTTTCCACCACTAACGGCTTATCGTCAATCCAATTACTTTTGCTTAAATTAACAGTAAGAATGTGGTTAATTGCATCCACGCTTTTAACCTTTCCCTCCCCGGAAAATCCATACAGCCGCTTATCCTGATAAGCATTATTCAACCCAACCACCGAAGGCTCCCCCACATTACCGGCGGCGTCGACGTTGTAGAGATAGAAATCCAAGATCATGGCGGTTGAGGCCAGCAGACAACCGTATCTTTTAATGATACCGTGTGTTCCGATCACGGTTTTTTCCTTTCCTGCTCCTGCTTCTTTGCTTAGATTGTTATTTGAGTCGATATAATAAGTATGCCCGCCATAGGCTTCATTCGGCCAATTGGCTTGCTGATATAGCGGCACTTCATCGCCCTGCGAATTTATATCGATGAAATCCATTCCCAAACTAATTCCTGCTACCCTTAACACGGGAAACTGAGCCCATTCCATCCCATAAAAACCTCCCCAGGGAGTCGATACATAAGTATAATCAAAAATCTTAGTTATGTATCTGGCAATAATTTTAATTTTTTGCAATTTATATTGCGCATAGGCGTCACTTATTTCGAACTTAATAATGTCGGCAAAATATCTCTTTGAATTTACTTCTCCTTCCCATAAAGGTAAAGTGACCCCATATAACGGATCGGTATTAGTGGGCATAGCGCTATAAAAATTGGGGTTGCCGTATCTTGGCCCCCAATAATAATAGGGAAACGGGCGATCCTCTTCCCCTCTTCCCAATGCTCCCGCAACCCAATTACGAATATTTTCGCCTATTCTTAAATTTTTTATTTCCTGATAAGTATTCCCGTCATCATCGATGTAGGTTAATTCAATTAGTCCCGGCCTGTAACTTAATTGAGTAGTATAAAGATTGAGAGCGCTGATGTTTAAATATAAATACTTAGCCCGCCGGGGCGGCTCGACCTGAAAGGTTACCTATTCCATTCCGCGGTAATCCGGCCGCAGCAAAATTGAAGTATCATAAAAATTGTTGATTATCATTACACCGTCATCGGGTTCCGGCCCATTTGCAATGATTTCTCCCGTTGCTTTATTAAGGGCTTTAAATCCATTCAATTCCTGAGGATATATGGTGTTTAGATTAAATATCCCATCCGGATAATACGATTCGGAATCCATTATGTCCGATGGCGTCGAAACCGAATACGGTTTTTTATCGGGGGAAGGGGATTGAAGCGGACACGTAGTGGCGGCAGGTGAGAGATTTAGGGAAAGATGGAAGATAATTAGGAACGGCGGCCGATAAAAACTTACGATTCAGCATAAACCCTCCTTTTGCTCCCCCCATTATAGATATTAATAATAATTCGCATTTAGTATTAAGTTGTTTTTTGTGACATGATATTATAAGTATAGCAACAAAAGCGGGATTTTCTGTAAGGATAAAAAATAAAAATAAATGCAGAAGTAGGGAAATGACCAGTAACTTATTTATAATAATAAATAATGAGTTTATTTTTATGTAAGCATAATATATATGTGTGTATGTAAGAGAAATGGGTTCTGTCTTTAAAAAACACTCAAAATTTACAAGCCGTTTCCAATATTGTCATTGCGAACGACGAGAATCAATCTTAACCGGATACAGGGAGATTGCTTCGTCTCTCGCAATGAGTTTTTAGGTAAAACGTCGCCAAAAGTCCATAGCCCGAAGCCTACTTAAATCTCCACTCTTAATTCATCATTCAATGAGATATTATGTTTTTTCAGCTTGGTGTGCATGGTTTTGTAGTTTATCTTCAACAAACGGGCGGCTTTGGCTTTGTTTCCTCCGGTGTGTCTCAAGGTTTGCAGCAATACCTCTTTTTCGATCAATAAAATATTTTGGGTGATTATCTCTTTCAGGGAAAGGCTGCCGTAAGATGTCTTCGGCACCGTAGCCGCAGTATTGGCTGGATTGACGGATGTGCCGCTTTCTTCGTTTATATTGGGTATAGGAGAGTGCATATTGAGATGTTTTTGGGTGATCAGATCATCGGCCAAAAGCACCGCCCGGCGGATGGTGGAGCGCAATTGCCGCACGTTTCCCGGCCAATGATAGGCCAATAAATCATCTAGCGCCGGTTGAGAAAACTCACGCACCTTTTTTCCCAATTCATCGTTAGTCATGCATAAAAAGCGATAGGCAAGATAAACTATGTCCTCCTTGCGCTCCCGTAAAGAAGGGATGACGATGGAAAAATCATTCAGGCGATAAAATAAATCCCGGCGGAAAGAGCGGAAGGCAATGGCCGATTCCAAATCCTGATTGCTGGCTACAATCATCCGCACATCGACCGCTATCGGCTTATTTCCCCCGACCCGGTAAATGATTTTATCCTGCAAAACCCGTAGCAATTTAGCCTGTGAACCGAAAGGCATATTGGAAATCTCATCCAGAAAGAGGGTCCCCCCGTGCGCCATTTCAAACTTGCCGGTCTTTTGCTGGTCGGCGCTGGTGAAAGCGCCTTTTTCATGGCCGAACAACTCGCTTTCGATGAGATTTTCCGGAATTGCCCCACAATCCACAGGCACAAATGGATGTGTACTGCGCTTGCTGATTTTATGGATGGCGTTGGCTACCAATTCCTTACCGGAACCGGTTTCGCCTAATAACACCACGCTGAAATCGGAATCGGCTACCTGGCTGAGATTGTCGATTAGACGCCCGATGGCCTCGCCTTGTCCCATCATTTCCCGTAACTGATGCTGCTGCGTCTTTTTCGGCTCATTTGAAGATACCGCGCGCTGCACCATTTGCATCATGCTTTGCTTTTGAAAGGGCTTGATCAGATAATCATAAACCCCTAATTTCATGGCTTCGCCGATACGATGCACTCTGGAATTGACTGTCATCAAAATTATAGGGAGGTTTTTGTCGATGGATTTGATTTGTTTTAATAACTCGATACCGTCCATATCGGTTAAACTGTCATCCAGCAACATCACGCTTGGTGCTTTATCGCTCAATAGTTCCAAAGCTTTATCGGCATTAGGCGCAAGCAGTGCGGTAAATCCTTCCTGGGTCATAAAACAAAAGATATCTTCGGCTAATTCTTTTTCCTGGTTAACAATCAAAATCCTACTATTTCCATCACCCACAAATAACCCCCTTTCAAAAAGCGCATAACCTTTAGTGGATCATTTCATTTTTTGATACAGATTATATGTATCACGTTTTGGGGTAAAAGTATGTAACTTTCCCTATGATACCGGGTAATCGGTTCCATATATTAAAAAGTTCTAAATAAGAATCGATCGAAGTTCTATAATGTTTATCAACTAAATATAACAGTTAATTTTTGATTTACTTTCCCAGGCGGTTTTTTGATATAATCTTATATTAAGCAACTTACGTGCCGTTTTACAAAAAGTTTGCTTTAATCGTTATTTTGTGTTAATTTAATAAACAGATACGTGAGGTAGTTGCAAAATTATCTGTCATCCCCGAATGCTTTTATCGGGGATATGGTTTTTCAAACAGTTAAAACCAGATTCCCGCTCAAAATCACTGCGGGAATGACATTTTGGGGACTTTTGCAACTACCTCACGTTGGAATAATTATTTATTTCATTTTGCTTACTTTTTGATTCTTAAATTACTTTTATTATAACCCAGGACTTCAAAGTGTTCGGATGTTTCGGCCTGGGGACAAGCCGAAACACCCGGTAAATGTCTGAAGTCATTTTATGGAGATTTTCTTTTGAAACGAATCGGAGCCAAAGTTCTGGTGGAGGCTTTAGAAAAGGAAGGGGTGGAGGTAATCTTCGGCTTTCCCGGCGGAGTGGTTTTGCAGATTTATGATGAATTGTTCGGGAGCAAGATTCGCCACATCCTGACCAGACATGAACAAGGGGCAATTCACGCCGCCGACGGCTATGCCCGCGCCAGCGGCAAGCCGGGCGTGTGTCTGGTGACCTCAGGGCCGGGAGCCACCAACACGGTAACCGGCATCGCCACCGCCTATATGGATTCAATCCCGGTGGTGATCTTTACCGGCCAGGTGCCGACTCCCATGATCGGCAACGACGCCTTTCAGGAAGCCGACATTGTGGGCATCACCAGGCCGATTACCAAGCATAACTATTTGGTAAAAGATGTGGACGACCTGCCGAGGGTGATCAAGGAAGCCTTTTATGTGGCGACTACCGGACGCCCCGGCCCGGTGTTGGTGGATATACCTAAAGATGTGACCGTCAGGGAAACCGATGTTCCTTACCCGGATTCGGTCAGTATGCCGGGCTACAATCCAAACTTCAAGGTGCATCCGGGGCAGATAGAAGAAGCGGCTCAGGCTATCAGCGCTGCCAAACGCCCGGTGTTTTATACCGGCGGCGGGATCATCATCTCCGGGGCGCATGAGGAGTTGCGCCAGGCGGCGGAGCTTACCCAAATTCCGGTGACTACCACTCTGTTGGGCTTGGGCGGCTTTCCCAGCGGCCATGACTTGTCACTGGGCATGTTGGGTATGCACGGCACTTGGTACGCCAACATGGCCATCAGCGACGCCGATTTGGTGATCGCAGTGGGGGCGCGTTTCGATGACCGGGTGACCGGGAAGATTGACGAATTTGCCCCTCACGCCAGGATTATCCATGTGGATATTGACCCTTCGTCCATCAGTAAAAATGTGCGGGTGGACATCCCGGTAGTGGGCGATGCCAAAGAAGCCTTGCGCAAGCTCTTGGGCGAACTTAAAAAGCTTTATGGCAAGGATGGCAAGACCAATACCTGCGAATGGCTGGCACTAATCAGGGAATGGAAGCAAACCCATCCCTTGAAATATCACCAAAGTACGGAGATAATCAAACCCCAGTATGTAATCGAGGAAATCTGCCGTCTGACCAACGGTGAGGCGATTATCACCACTGAGGTGGGACAAAACCAGATGTGGGCGGCCCAGTTTTACCAGTATAAATACCCGCGCGGTTTTATCTCCTCCGGCGGCCTGGGGACTATGGGATTTGGCTTTCCGGCCGCGATCGGGGCGCAAATGGCCTTCCCCGACAAAATGGTTTTCGATATTGCCGGAGACGGCAGCATCCAGATGAATATCCAGGAACTGGCCACCGCAGTGCAACACCACCTGCCGGTGAAAATAGCTATATTGAACAATCACTTTTTGGGTATGGTGCGCCAGTGGCAACAGTTGTTCTATCACAAACGCTATTCCGCAACCTGCCTGCAAAGCAACCCGGACTTTGTAAAACTGGCCGAAGCCTATGGAGCGCTAGGCTTGCGGGCGGAAAAGCCGGAGGACGTGCTTCCGGTGCTGCAACAGGCTATCGGGACGCCGCGCACAGTCGTAATGGACTTTGTCATCTCCCGTGAGGAAAACGTCGCCCCCATGGTGCCGGCGGGTAAGGCGCTGAAGGATATGATTTTGATTTAGATAACTCATGTTACGCAATACCAAGTTTTTTGTTGAATTATGAACGCATTTTTAGTTTAATAAAGCCATAGACTTCGTCCGAGGGCCTGCTCGTGCGAAGAAATCCCAGGGCAATTGCCCTGGGAACAACAATA
>JACRJN010000100.1 GCA_016235675.1 Candidatus Schekmanbacteria bacterium | reverse complement strand
CGGAAAAAGAAATTAATGTTTTTTGTCCTTTCCGTGTCTCTATAATTCCGTGTTTCTGTGGTTAATATAACTAGCGACAATTATTGAAGTTGCAAGAGATTTTGCTCAAGTTTTGTCAAGATTGAAGTCGTAAGAGACTAAAAAAGGCTTATCGAAAAATGCGTTTCAACATATCCGGAAAAACACAAAAATCAATCATCATCTCCATGTCATCCCTGGTAATTCTAGCGGCATTTTGGTGGATTCTCCGCACCTGGTTTAGCCCTGCATTAACCGCTTTCGGCATGAACTTGCTTTATAATCTGATGAGCATCCTTTTTAAAGGGGTTGATTTCCTGTCCGTATACCAGCGGCAGCATAATCTCTGGAATGATTGGTTTATGGGCGGATTGCTGCTCGGCTGGCTTGCCCCTTCACTTATTTATGTACTGGTCAGTATCTGGGGGTATAAATCGCTAGCCGAAAAATCCGCTAAATCTAAACCCGATGCCCCGATTAACTTAGCCCCGGTTCAAACCCATATCGGCAAAACCTATTGGCGCGCAAGATTGTTGGAGTTGGAAAAAACCAGCTTCAGCATTCTTGCGGTAGGCGCCTCCCTTTTCCTCCTCTTATTATTTGGGAGGGAATATCTGATTACCCGCCTGCCTTTTATAGACGGGGCTACCTTGTTATGCTTTATCGGTTACAGTTATATCTATACTATCCACTATTTTCGGGTGAAATTCCATACCCCCCGCCAGGTGATTTCACTAATCGACAACCGTATGCAGTTAAAAGAAGGCTTATTGACCTTATGGGACAATAAAAACGCCGAAAATCCCTCCCCGCTTTATCTGGTTTTGGCACAGCGGATAATAGAAAAATTAAAACGCTTCAAACCGGAATTGGTCTTTCCTCACCGCTTTCCCAGTCCCGGACTTTCCAATTTCATCTTTCCCTTAGTGCTGGCAGGCGGGGTATCCTTTTCCAGCGCTTTCGCCTTGCCGCAATTGAGAAATAAACTGAAAAATTATCTGAAAACAGTCTCCGATTCCTCAACTAAAAACCTACTGGCCAATAAATTGCCCTTGAATAATTTATTGGAGGAAGAAGGCAAGGGTTTACAAAAGCTCAGCCTGGAAATAGCCCGGGACAATGATTCCGAACTGGCGGAAAAAATCGTTCCCTCATTACAAAAATTGGGGGATGAATTAATCGATCTGAGTAAAAAAAAACCGGTAAGCATCGTCTCCAATAAAGACGCCGCGGTACAAGGAGCGGTAAAAGTCGCCAATAAACCGTCGTCGTCGAAGCCTAATCTTTTAAAAGCCCTGGTGGCTAATGAATTGGCTAAATTAACCCCCAAAGATGACCCGCCCGCCCAAAAACAAAAAGCCCTGTCCGCGCGCGAACCGGCTCTGCCTCCGATCAGCAACAAAACCCCCATACCTTTCGATCCGATGGATACGCCCTCCGATCAGCTTAAAGGCGACATCTCCAGGCAACTGCATCAGATGGCCATGGATCTGCTCAATACAGCCAATCAGCAAAAAGCTGAAACCGGAGGCGGCGGGAAAAGCGGTACCGGAGGCGCCGACACTAAGGACAAACCCGCCCCAAATTCCAGCGGCGCCCCAAATCAGGGAGGCGGTGAGAATCGCCTGGCTGCCATGTCGAAGGGGGATAAATACGATAAGCTCAAAAATACCATGAATCAATATAAATCCGACAGCGAAACGAATTCCGGCAATCCAAACCAGGCAGGCAAGACCCCTCCCGGTGCTCAAAACCCGACAGGCGGCGGCGCGGCAAATTCGGAAAAGCAAAGCGGTAATTTGATAAGCAAGTTATTGGACAATATATTCGGCGGCGACAAAAACGACAAACAACCGCAATCCCAAGAAGGAAAAAGCCGCGGGATAAAACCGGCGGATGCTGATAACCCTAATATCGGCAAGCAGCCTGATAATAAACAGGCGGCCAGCTTGGCCAAGAAACCTGATGCCCAAAACAAAGGGGAAACTACACCTGAGGATCGTCCGGATACCGGCAGCAACCAAAACCAGGCGCAGCGCGGCTTTAATTACAACCAGGATCAAAGCGCCAAAACCTCCACCGGTCTGGAGCCGGAGAAAATAGGCGACAAAACCACGGCAGGAGATAACCCCCAAACCGGATATTATGATGACCAGCAGGCCGCGCGGGAAGACCGCACTTCAGATGAACTGAAGCGCAAACTGCCCAAAGATGGTAAAGACAATACCCTTTCCGGAGACAAAAACGACTTGTTGAATAACCCTAATCAGGATTATTCCCAGGGAAAACAGCTTGGGCAAACACCTTCTGCCGATTTGCTTAAGGATGTAAAAACAGCCGCCCAAAAACTGGACGGCTTATCTTCGGAACTCAGGAAACTGGGCGATATTCCCCAGGATTCCACTACCAAAGTGCAAAGGGGAAATTCCGCCAATCAGCAAAAAGCCGCCGGTAAAAACATCAACCCTCCCCAGAATTTTGAGGGGATGGGAGACCAGTTTATCGCGACCCGCATGAATCCGCGGAATATAGAAGTTGCCCCGAAATCTCAGCTAAACGCACTGCCCGATGAATTTTACGAGTGGTACATCCAAAAATGGCAGGATGAAAGTAAACTGCCGCAACCGCCGCCTGTCGCCCCTTTTAAAGACGAGGTGCAGGACAAGATCAAAGTAAGCGCGCAAAAACTGGAATTATTGGCCGGTCAAATGATGATGGTCTCCAATCCGCAAGGAGTGGATGTTTCGGAAAAGGCCAAGCAGGGGCTGAGGGGCTTTATGAACAAAAACCTGGCCGTTAATGCCGCTCCCGGCGGGAAAACCGCTCCCGGTCTGAGCCAAACCCCCGATCCGGCCAACGAATATCAAAAGCTTACCGCCGCGGTATCCAATGAATTGCAGACCCTTCTGACCGATACCCAAAACAACGGAACTAAAGACAAGGATACGAAACGAGACGTCGACCTCGGTAAAAGCGAAACCTTCAGCGGCGGTACAGGCAGCGGCAAACAGGATGCCGTAGCCATCAACGGTCAAAGCCCGGAAAATTCGGTGCAGGACACAGCCGGCATAAGATTGCAGAAGTTACCGACACATCAACCGAATCATCAGTCGATTACCAATATCTCCCTGGAAACCGGCCTGCCGGAGAACCAAAATAACTTCCAGCCCGACCCGCAAAAGCGGCTTTCCCTGATGCGCCAGGGCCAATTGCCCGACGGCAATTCTATGAACATGAATAACCTTACTGGAGGAACCCCGTCGGCTCAGGATTTCATTAATCAGCAGCGCCGGGGATTGCAGCAGATCAAAACGGCCATGGATCGCCCCATGGCTCCCAACGAAATGAGCCAGATTACTAAACAGCTAAGCAGCCTGTCAAAGGACTTGGAAAATGTCAGCCTGCAATTGGCACAAGCCATGCCGTCGGAAGCACAAGCCGTGAATAAATCGGTCCCGGCAGGCCAAGACGTGGATAAAGCAGGGCCGGGAGACAATCCCGGCCAAAATCTGAAGAATGTTCCCTATAGTTCCAAAAAAGATGCGGGCGGAATCAACAACAAAACGCAGCCGGAAAATACCAAACTGCCCAACCAATTGGATAGCTATAAGCAAATCAAAAAAGATGGCGGGCTGGCCAAAGACGACCAAATTCCCCAGACGGACAAAACCCCTGCCGGTTTATCCACAGGAAACAACAGCTATACCCAGATTGCCGCTGAATTCGCCAAGTTGCGCACATCCATGACGGGTACGACCCAGAACGTAAAAATCAAGGAAATCACCCAGGAGATGATTAACCTGTCCAAAAAAATGGAACAAAACGGCATGGAAAATATTATGCTCATGGGGTCGGAGGTAAAACCGGGGAAAAAGGTCGGCGAGCAGTTTATCACCCAAAGCGCCGACGGCTTGCAGGGTGCGGCCACACCCTCAGGTAGCAACCTGGTTTATCCTGAGTTGGGGGAGATGAAAACCGGAAATAACCGGGATTTGCTGAAGAAGCGGGAAGCCGTTCCCCTGCCTAAAGAAGTCAAGAACGGTTTAGCCAACCTACAGAAGATGAACGACCGGCTGCAAAAAACTAAAAGTCCGGAAGAGGCCAAAAAATTATCTAAGGAAATCCTCGATTTTTCCCAGGATTTGTATCAGCTTACCCCTAAACGCAGCGATCAAACGGTAGCCATTCTCAAAGAAGGGGTGAAACGCCAGGGGGAAAAGATTCAGGACGTAAGCCAGAAGATAAATAAAGAGCAAGACCCCCAAAAACTGGACGGTTATTCTCTGGAGCTTTCACTCTATGCGGCCAAGCTGAAAACCATGGGGGATAAGGCCGACGCCTTGGGCTGGCAGGAAGGCAAAGGGGTCAGAAAATACGCTACGCAGGTCGAACGTACTGCGGACATGTTGAAGAAGGCCCTCAAGGAGGATATTTTAACTCAAGGCATCGACGACCGGCAGCGCCAGGAAATGCTCAACCGGCGGGATGCGCATCGGCTGGAGGAATTGAGCCAGACCATCGCCACCAGCGACGACCCGGAGCAAATCCAAAAGGCCGCTCAGGAACTGGTCAAGCTTTCCGATGAATTGAGCGATGTTAAATATAATATGGGACTCGGCAAGGCCAAAGCCTCCTTTGCCCCGGAAGCCAAAAGCGCCGCCCAGAATGCGGTGCAGGAGGGCGGCAAGAAATTGCAGCAGTTATTAAACCGCATCAGCGAACACCGCGGGGAATTGAATTTAAAGGATGTCGGTTTGCAGCTAGATTCCATCGCATCCTCCCTGCGTCAGGCATCGAAAAAGAATCTGACCGAGCAGGAGGGCGCCAACCTGAAAACGGTATCCGATGATCTGCTGAAAATAGCCCAAAAAATATCCAAAAACCCGACAGCTAGGGAACCTAATCAAAAGCAAGAGCAAGAGCAAGAGCAAGAGCAAGGTCAAGACCGAGATCAAAATCAAGATCGAGGCAGCGATAAAGGTCAAATGGGGAAGGGCACTAAAATGGATATTAAAAACACCCCGCTCAATCAGATATTGCCGCAATTAGCTCAATATGCCAACAAATTAGGCAACATGGAATTGGGAAATATGGGGGATCGCCAGATTGCCGATGGAGCCGCCAGCGCCGACGCCAATCTTCCCAGCGGGAAAGCCATCAAAAAACTGGAATTGGGGCTGCAAAAAGCTTTTGATTCCGATCGTTTGCTGCAAATTGCCGATCAATTGAAGGGATTGGGCCAGAAAATGAAGGATTCTCCTGCACAGCAAAAGGCGCTCGATCCCACTTTGCGTCCAAGCGTAAAGGCCGCCCGAAAGCAGTCTGAACACCAATCGTCCGGCGAATTAAACGAGCAGGAGAGTATGCAGGAGATGAAACGCCAGGCCGCCCTGCAATCCATCGATACTTTTTTGGATGATTTGATGGATCAACAGCAAAAGATGGGCAAGTACAGCCTGAAAGATTTCTCCAAGAACGCCTCACGCGACGAAAAGATTGTTTCCGCCACCAGCAAGGGACAGGGCGGCAAAAATCGCCAGTCATTGTTCAGCAAAGGCACCTCCGACGACGGCGATAACGGACGGGGGGTGAGCGGCGTTCCCATTTCCGAAGATATTGATAACGCTTATCCCATGGAAGAGAATTTAGCCTCCCCTGAGGTTTTCGAAAAGATCATGAAGCGGGTGAAAAAGTATCGGGAAAAACTGGTGCAAACCCCCTCAGAAACCTTGCCGCAAAGCAGTCTTTCCAAAGCCAATACCAAAACTGCCAAAAGGGAGACCACCACCACCAAACAGCCTGAACTGAAAAGCGACCCGCGCATGGAATTGGGCCTTCCCAGCGGAGGGGAGGCCCCGCGCCCGGTAAAGGTCTTGGCCGAACCGCAAGCGCCGGGAAGTAATGTCCCGATCGTTTACAATAAAGACTTCAATAAACTAAATGACACCGTTAAAGTCCCGCTAAAAAGCAGCGATCTGCCCGACCAGGGGAAAGACCTGCAAAACATCCCGCTGGAATCCCGCAATCCGGTCACCAAATTAGAGGTCGATCAAAAATTGTCCGCTGACCAGAAACAAGCCGCCCCCATCAACCATCCCCATATCCCCCAGGAGTATCAGGATATTATCAAACGGATTTATCTGTATGATGTAAATGAACTCTGATAGCGAATTGGTATAAGATGGTAGCACAGGCATCTTGCCTGTGCTGTGGGCAACGCCCACACAAAAACGGCACAATGACTGGAAGTTGTGGGTTAAATCCAATACTGTTCACTTAATACCAATTCGCTATCAAACATTGAAGAATAGTTCGTAGCACGGGGGTTTATCCCCCGTTTGCAGCGCCTGCTTACGGGAGATGAACTCCCGCGCTACATTAATCTTTGATAGCGAATTAGTATCAGAGCCTCCATTCTATGCCGCAATACAGGCAGGATGCCTGTGCTGCCAGTAGGATCGGCTGTGCCCACCCTACTTCGCTTGAATAAACTCCAAAATATCCGCTAAGGTTATCAAGACCTTAGCGCTTTCGCCTTTGATAACCCGCCGTACAGCGCATAACGCGGCTTGCCGGCAGACGGCGGCTATTTCGGCACCGCTGAAGCCGACGGTTTTGGCTGCCAGTTTTGCCGGATCGATGTCTGGGGCAACCGGCTTACCCGTAAGATGCACCCGGAAAATATCGGTGCGTCCTGCTTCATCCGGCGGGGGGATTTGTACAATTTCATCGAAGCGCCCCGGACGCAGAATAGCCGGATCCAGCATATCCACACGATTGGTGGCACCCAGCACCAATACCCCCTTCAATTCATCGATGCCGTCCAATTCGGTAAGGAACTGGCTCAACACCCGCTCCGAAACATGGGAATCGCCGGCACCAGAGCGGGTAGACACCAGGGCGTCGATTTCATCGAAAAAGATAATGCAGGGAGCGGCCTGGCGCGCCTTTAGGAATACCTCCCTTACCCCTTGTTCGGATTCGCCTACATATTTGGAAAGCAATGCCGGGCCTTTTACCGAGATAAAATTCACCTGGCTTTCGTTGGCAATGGCTTTTGCCAGCAAAGTCTTGCCGCAGCCGGGAGGGCCGGTCAGCAAAATCCCCTTGGGAGGCTTGATCCCGGCTTCTTCAAAGAGGGCGGCATATTTCAACGGCCATTCCACCGCCTCGATTAAATGCTCCTTAACCGTGGCCAATCCGCCCACATCATCCCAATATACATCGGGCACATCGACAAAAACCTCACGGACAGCCGAAGGCTCTACCTCACGCAGGGCGGCAAAAAAATCCTCCATCTGCACTTCCAGCCTGGCCAATTGCTCATAAGGAATATTAGTCTGGGCAAAGTCTATATCGGGCATAATGGTACGCAGACACACCATGGCGGCTTCCCGGCAGAGCGCCTCCAGGTCAGCCCCTACAAAACCGTGGGTATGCTCGGCCAGATAACCCAAATCGACATCCGTGGAAAGCGGCATTCCCCGGCTGTGGATGCCCAGGATTTCCTCACGCCCGTTGCGATCCGGTATGGGGAGGGCGATTTCCCGGTCGAAGCGTCCGGGGCGGCGTAAAGCCGGGTCGATGGCATTGGGGATGTTGGTGGCGGCAATCACGATCACATTTTGCCGGGAGGTGACGCCGTCCATTAGCGCCAGCAATTGAGCGACGATCCTTTTTTCCACATCCCCGACGACCTTTTCGCGCTTGGGGGCGATGGCGTCGATTTCGTCTAAGAAAACGATGCTCGGCCCCTTGCGTGAGGCTTCTTCGAAAATCTTGCGCAGTTGGGCTTCGCTTTCGCCGTAAAATTTGTGCACGATTTCCGGGCCGCTGATGGAGTAGAAATTGGCCTCCGTTTCATGGGCGATGGCGCGGGCGATCAAGGTTTTGCCGCAGCCCGGCGTACCATGCAGCAACACGCCTTTTGGGGCGTCGATTCCCAGGCGTTGAAAGACCTCAGGGTAGCGCAGGGGCAGTTCGATCATTTCCCTGATGCGCTGCAATTGGGGTTTCAACCCCCCGATGTCTTCATAAGATACCCGCGATGACTCGGTGGGTTGCTCATTGACCTTGCCGATTACCAATTGGGTATTGGCATGAATCAGTACCGGCCCTTTGGGAACGGTGTTTTCCACCTTGAAATCGGCTGAGCGGCTGCCAAACAACGGCACGCGAATCAAAGTTCCGTCCTGAACCGGCAGATTGTCAAGCAGGCTGCCGATATAATTCAAATCCCGTTCGGTCGGTTTGATGTTGGTGGGAGCGATAACCACCCGCTGAGCGTTCTGGCAGGTAATCTTACGGACGGTAACAAATTCGTCCAAACCGCTGCCGCTGTTTTCCCTGGTTATCCCGTCCATCTGGATGCGCGCCTGGCCCCGCTGCTCTTTGTAGGCGGGCATTACCCGGCAGACCGTCCTGCGCTTGCCGGTTACCTCGACCGTGTCGCCGATTTGCAGCTCCAGCTTTTTGATGTCCTCCGGATCGATGCGCGCCAATGCCCGGCCTACATCCTTATTCAAAGCCTCGGTCACCTTTAATTTCATAATGCGCCTTTCTGTCCGGCCCTTTGATTCGTTCTCGATTACTTCCGACACTTGATCTCTACAATCCCGTTTTTGGCGGAAACGGTCATCTGGCTTTTCTTGAAACTGCCCGGCAACAATAGTTCCTTGCTGTATTTTTTATCCCCGCGCTCACCGTGAATGCTTAAAATATCGTCTTTGAGGTCAACTTTTATGTCCCCGGCTTCCACTCCGGGCATTTCCGCCACCACCAGGACGCCGTCTTCTTCTTCCAGCACATCGACCATCGGTTCCCTGATCTCATGAACGATCGATTTCCCGCCGCTTTTGGTTTTGCGGATGTTGCCGAACGGTTCGACTTTTATTTCCTCATTGCCCAATCCCATTTTTACGGAAAAACCGTAAACCCCTTTCAGCGGTTCATTATTTTTACCCTTGACTTGAAATTCCTTGGTCTGCGAAAGTTTGCCTCCCTTTTCCGCCAAATCCCCCAAGGCTTCCGTTAAACCGGTCAACCCTTTCAGAATTCCTTCGAGGCCGCCTGAGCTTTGTTTCTTTTGCATATTTACCTCCAATTTTTTAACCACAGAATACACATTAAGATTTCACCGCAGAGGCGCAGAGAACGCAGAGAGTTTATAACTTAAGCAATAACCCTCTGGCATTAAATTCTCTGCGTACTTTGCGTCTCTGCGGTTAACTAATCTTCTTTGGTTCCGGCTTGTCGGGGTTAGGGCTTTCAAAATTCAGGAGATTTATAATCTCAATATCATCAGCCAAAGAACCATTCAATGAATGCAGCATCCCGATAAAGAGCAGGCCGGTTTCGCCGATCTGTAAGGTATTATTGATCCGCCCGGCAATAAACCGGTCACGCTTTTTTAACAAAGCTTGCCCCAGTTCCTTTTGCTGCTCTTCTTTTTGGACGATTTGCTCATAATTTTCGACGTCCAGCATATGCTTTATCCGTTGATATTCTTCCAGCAAAAGCTCCGGCGATTCTGAGCCGACGATCGTCGCTCCCTTTTCCTGTAATTTGAGCAGGAGTTGATGATTTCGGCTGCCCTTTCCGGCTAAATTTTTAACAATATCGAACACTTGATCACAAAGGGGGAGTCCGTCCTGGTATAGCTTTACCTTGGGATAATCCAGGGCTAAACCGGCAATCTCCCGCTCGATTCTTTCCCATACCTGGTTGATCGCCTGAATCCGGCGCTGCCAGCCGTCAGCACCTAACTTTTGGACGGTCACCCGTTCGATCGGCCCCTTTAACGCCCCCATATCGGCCTGGGTATGGATAATGGGGATGTACACAAGTTGTCTGACCATAATCAGCAATCCTATATAAACGATACCCTTAAAGTATGGTAATCAAACCATATCCTTTATCGGGATTGAGGTAATTTCCGCAGGGTGTTATATCCATTAACTTACTGTATTTAAATATGAGTATACTATTGAGCAATGCCAGGCGTGCGGTGTATCTAAGCTTACATTAACAATGCATTATATAGCAATATATATGCCATTGCAAGACGTAAAAATTTGTAACCCTTCAGTGAAAGGGTGGAAAAGAGTATTAATAGTTGTATATTATAGTTGATTTATAGAATTCAATCTGTTATAAATAAGGGCATGATAAATAATTGTTCCGAATGTTTTGGTAGCGTAGAAATACAAAGACCTGAGCAATAAATTTGTACCGGCTGAAAAATGTCATAGCTCAGCAGCCTTATCGCCGAAGCAATCTCATACGCACGCATGGAGATTGCTTCGCTCCGCTCGCAATGACGCTACGGGTCTCCTGTTGAGAACGCTACCAATGTTTTGATAAGCAGCGCAAGATAGATGAACTCACAGAAGAGGTTAGTCGTCTCAAGGCTAAGCTGCATGTTCAGGAACGTAAGCAGGGAGAAGGTGCGTTTGGCTCTTCAACCCCTTCCTCCAAAGTGCCCATAAAAGCCACTACGCCTGCCGTCGGGAAAAAGAAACCGGGCGCCAAACCAGGTGCTCCTACAATAAATTGTTGACACCCACCATCTATAAATATACAATTCAAAAATACCCACCTCCCCTAATAAAGGAAACCCGATGCCTGACCCAAATAATCAAGAAATCGCTCAAATCCTTACCGAAATAGCCAGCATTCTGGAAATTCAGGCTGAAAACCCCTTTCGTATCCGCGCTTATCGCAAAGCGTCCCTGGTAATTGCTAATTTGGCCAAGCCGTTGAGCATCGTCTATCAAGAAGAAGGGGAAAAGGGGCTGGAGAATCTGCCCGGCATCGGCAAAAATATCGCCCAAAAGATTGTGGAGATTTTGGAAACCGGGGGTCTTGCGCAATATCAGCAGTTGCAGCAGGAGATTCCGCCTCAATTGCTGCATCTGGTGGACATCCGGGGGTTGGGAGCGATCCGTTTGCGTACCCTGCATGAAAAGTTGGGCATCAACAATCTGGATGATTTAAAAAAAGCCGCCAACGGGGGGAAAATAAGACAATTGCCTGGTTTCGGGGAAAAAAGCGAAGAAAATATCATTAAAGGCGTAACAGATTATGAAAAACATGTCGGACGCTACTTGCTGGTACGCGCCTTGCCCTATGCTCAGGAATTGGTGGATTATATCAGGCAAATGTCGGGGGTGGCCATGGTGGAAATGGCTGGCAGTGTACGGCGGCGCCGGGAAACGGTGGCGGATTTGGATATTCTGGTGGCGGGAAAACCCGATATTCCTTTGTATAACCATTTGAAAGGATATAATAAAATCAAGGAAATCCCCGCTCACGGCGAAACCAAGATAACGCTGGTCATGGAAATGGGGATCCAATCCGACGTGCGCTTGCTTGCGCCGGAAAGTTTTGGCGCCGGGATGCTCTATTTTACCGGCTCCAAGCAGCATAATATCGCCCTGCGCCGCCGCGCTTTAGAACGCGGCTGGAAGTTGAGCGAATACGGTCTGTTCAGCGGAGAAAAGCGTATTGCAGGTGTGACGGAGGAGGAGATTTTCCGGATTTTGGATTTGCCTTTCATCCCGCCGGAATTGCGGGAGGATCAGGGGGAAATCGAGGCGGCAGAATCGGGCCGGCTGCCCAGGCTGATTCGACAGGAGGATCTAAAGGGTGACCTGCACGATCACACCAACCACAGCGACGGTTATCACAGTTTGGAGCAGATGGCCGAAGCCGCCAAAAATATGGGCTATCAGTATTTGGCCATAACCGATCATTCCAAGTCCCAGACTCAGGCCCGCGGCCTGGATGAAAACCGGTTGTTGCAGCAGATCGAGCAAATCGACCAATTAAACGCTAACCTGAAAGATTTCCGGGTGTTGAAGGGGATGGAGGTGGATATTCTCAAAGACGGCTCCCTGGATTTGCCCGTCGAGGTTTTACAAAAACTGGATTGTGTGGTGGGAAGCATCCATTCCTATTTCAATCAGCCCAAGGAGGAAACCACCGCCCGCATGATCAAGGCTATCAGAAGCGGGGTGGTAAATATCATCGGACATCCTACCGCCCGTCTTTTGCAGGAGCGCGAACCGGTGGAACTGGATATGCTGGAGGTAATGAAGGCTGCCAAAAAGCAGGGGGTGGTCATGGAACTGAACGCCCACGGCAACCGCCTGGATTTACACGATGCCCACTGCCATTTAGCCAAAGAACTGGGGGTAAAAATTTCGATTTCCACCGATTCCCACAATTGCCTGCAACTGCCGGTAATTCAATACGGGATTTCCACCGCCCGCCGCGGCTGGCTTGAGGCGGGGGATGTGATTAATACCCTGCCCGGTGATGAGTTGCTTAAATTTTTGCGCGGGCAGAGGAAAGACCGAGATACACAATTTTAATGAATAGAAAATCCCTAAAATTAACCGAATTACTAATTCCCTTCTCTATCTTTCTTGCCCTTTACAGCCTGACCCTTTGCGGGGTTTCTACGGTGGCGCATGACAGCATCTACTATCTGAATCAAATCGACAGCAAAAGCTACTTTCACTTTCCCTATCATCCGCTGTTTCACTCCCATCATTTACTTTACAACTTGTCGGCCCGGCTCTGGCTGCTCTTTTGCCGCGGGGTTAATATAAATTTTGCGGCGGATTTAATCATCGCCTGGTTCAACGCCATTTGGGGTGCGCTGGCTTTGAGCGTTTTTTATCTGATTTTACGTACCAGATTACAAGCTAAACCTCTTGCGGCCTTGTTGGGTACCGCCTGTTGTGCCTTTTCCTTCGCTTTCTGGTTTTATAGCGTATCGGTCGAAGTTTACGCCCCGCCGCTTTTCTGGTCGCTGCTTTTACTCTATGTGCTATCCGCGGATCGATTCCGGTCGAAAGATTATTATCTGATCGGCCTGTTGCACGGGCTGTCTATCGTTTATCACCAGGTAAATGTATTGTTCGGGCTGGTCATTATATCGGCCTTACTATTAGACTCGCGACCCCTGAATTTGCGCTCCTTGCTGAAATATTTTGCCTGTTTAATCCCGACTGTGGCCATCCCTTATTTGCTGGTGATATTCAAAATGAATCAATTTGCCGCCTGGGAAGACGCCTGGTATTGGTTAACCCGCTTCAGCCATTATCCCGGTTTTTGGCAGCCTTTGGCCTTTTCCACCCTGCTGAAGGCTCAAACCGGATTCGGGCGCGCACTTATCGAAGGTTATTTTATCTTAGGCGTCCCCTATCTGAAAACCCTTATGAATAAAAAATATATCGACGGTTTTCTCTGGGATGAGGCATTTCTTGTCCGCAACTTGAGTCCGGCAACTGCCTGGACATTGTTATTGTTAGCGCTAATCTTTTTTTTGACGCTGTTTATCGGCATCCGGTATTATTCCGGTAACTTGCGGAAAGTAAAGGAAAATCATTCACGTCTGGCTGTATTGACCGGGGTCTGGCTTGCCGTTTACAGCCTTTTCTTTTTCTTCTGGGTGCCGAACAACATAGAATTCTGGATTTCCCAATCGGTATGCTGCTGGCTGCTGTTTTTGATCTTGATTTTCTCCGGGGAGCGGGGGAAAACGCCCCCGATTTTATTTATACTCCCTTTGCTGCTTTTAGTCATAAATTATGGCGGGAATATAAGATTTATCCAGAATGATAACAATGATTTATATTACTCCAAAATCAGCGCCTTATCTAAAGAATTGCAAACGGGGGATTTAGTGGTGGTCGGCCCTAAGCTGACAGCCATACCGGAGCAATCCTGGACATCGGAGGCTTTAAAAGCCTATCTTTTCCGTTATACGCAAGCGGATGCCATAGACCTGGTGGAGCTTTTCCGGGCGGCGCAGCCGGAGCATCATAAACATAATTTTTCCCATCTGATTAAATCAATCGATAACGCTCTGAAAAACGGACGGCGCGTTTTTATTTATGCAGAAGTAATGACCACAGATCGAAGAACAGCCAGCTATCTGACGGTGCACCCATTTTTATTGCAGCAATTGCGCCAGATTTATCAAGACCGCGCCCGCAAAATAGACGTGGGGGGAGAAACTCTCTATCTGCTGGAACCGGTGTAGGGTGGGGAATGCTGTTGACTTAAGGAATAATGGAAAGGGTTTTCCGTAATCTGTCATTGCGAGCGAAGCGAAGCAATCTCTAGTTCCGAGCGGCTGGAGATTGCTTCGGCGATAAAACTGCCTCGCAATGACAATTCCTTAAGTCAACAACATTGGGGCACAGCCCACCCAATTTTGGCAGCACAGGCTTCCAGCCTGTCCTGACGCAGGGACAACATGAACAAAGCGCAATTATCTGAAGAACATAACTGGGAAGCACCGTTGGTATTTCTCCTGTTTTTTCTCTTCTATCTTCCCACCCTTTGCGGGATTTCCGCCGCCGCTCCCGACAGCATCGACTATCTGCTCAGGATCGATAACACCCTGGGCCTGAATTACCCCTACAACCCCTTGTTTCATCCCCATCATCTGCTTTTTAACGGGCTAGCCCGCCTCTGGCTGAAATTCTGCCGGTTAACAGGAGTTACAAGCGAATCGGACCTTTTAATCGCCGGATTTAACGCCTTATGGGGAAGCGGAAGCCTGACGATTTTTTACCGGCTGCTGCGGGACAGACTTAAATACCACCCTTTTACCGCATTACTTGGAACCATGCTGCCCGCCTTTTCCTTCGGCTTCTGGTTTTATAGCGTTTGCGTCGAGGTCTGTATCATCCCCTTGTTTTTCCTGCTTCTTAGCTTCTATTTACTGACCGGGAAAGAATTAGACGGAAAATCCCTTTACCTTGCGGGAATGTTTCAGGCTTTGGCGGTACTTTTGCATCAGGCACACGTACTATTTTTAATGGTAGTTCTGGGAGCAATCTGGTTGGGCCGGGAACGATTAGCTATCACAAGAGTCAAAGCAATATCTTGCTATCTTATATCCTTTATATCCGGCGTGGCTATTCCTTATCTAATTGTATCTTTTTATATTTTGCGCTTTGATTCTATAATTAAATTATGGGGCTGGTTAACCAGTTACGCCCATGAATCGGCGAATATCCATCCCTTGTCACTAGCCACCCTGTTGAAAGCCGCCATCGGTTTTGGCCGTTCCCTGATCGGCGCGAATTTTATCTTCGCCATCCCTTGGGCCAAGGAAATCATCAATAAATTTTTATCCGGCCACGATTTGCGGGATGAGGTTTATTTGGTACGAAACTTAGAGACAAACGGGGCCTACTTTTTATTGGCGTTGTCGGGGATATTCTTTTCCCTGTTAATTTATGCCGGCTTCAGATTATGGCGCAAGAGTCGCCTTTTAAATCCGGAAAGCCGCGATATTTTCCAGCTTGCCGGAATCTGGTTTGCCGTCTATGCCCTGTTTTTTATTTTCTGGGTAGGGCATAACCTGGAGTTCTGGATTCCCCAATCCCTCTGTTTTTGGTTAATGGGATTGGTAATCTTAGCGCAATCAGAGAAAAAAGCGCGCTGGTTGTTAACGGCGGCGGGATTGCTATTGACCTTGAATTTTTTCGGAGGGTTGAGATTTCTCCGGGATAAAAACAATGATTTCTATTATAAAAAGAGCGCGCCCTTAGCCGGTTTGGTGTCCAAACGGGATCTAATAATCGTCGGCCAATCCATTAACGACGAACAAAGCGCTTTAGAATCCTGGAACGTGGAATTATTATATTTCTATCTGTTAAAATACACCCCCGCCGATGTCATCAACCTGAATCTATTTGAAGAAAAATCACAGTTGAAAAAACTACTTGATCATACCTTGGCCGAAGGGCATAAAATAATAATCTTTGAGGAAGCGTTGGGGAATTTGGGAAGAGACGACTTGCAAACACCTTGGAATAATTATGTAACTCGACGGCAAATGGTCGATTTAGAATTAAACGCGGTATATATATTAAATCCTTGATAGCGTTCTCAACAGGAGACCCGAAGCGTCATTGCGAGCTTTAGCTACGCAATCTCCATGCGTGCGTAGAGATTGCTTCGGCGATAAGGCTGCTGAGCTATGACATTTTTCAGCCGAAACAAATTTGTTGCTCAGGTCTCTGCATTTCTACGCTACCAAATCCTTAGTCTCTTAGGACTTCACTCTTGACAAAACTTGAGCAAAATATCTCGCAAGTTACGTAATCATAACCAGTTAAGATTTCACCGCAGAGGCGCAAAGTACGCAGAGAATTTAATGCCAGAGGGTTATTGCCTAAATCATAAAAACTCTGCGTTCTCTGCGTCTCTGCGGTGAACTAATCTTCTTTGGTTCCGGCTTGTCCTGGCTTGGGGTATTATTTTGCTTGTCTTTTTCGAATTAACGTATTATAATTTTGTTTTGCCAATTGGTTTAAGGGCTAAAATGCGTGTCCGGGTGATTGAAAATGCGGGGTTTTGTTTCGGCGTGCAGCGGGCGACTAAACTGGCTTTCGAGACTGCCGCAACGACTCAGGGGCATGTGTTTACTCTCGGCCCTCTGATTCATAATCCCCAGGTTGTGCAAAAGCTTAAAGACGAGGGAGTGGAGGTAGTTACCGATCTCAATGGGGTAGAAGAAGGGACGTTAATCGTTCGTTCCCACGGGCTACATCCCACTATATTAAAAGAGGCTAAGGCCAAGGGCTTTAGAATCGTCGACGCTACCTGCCCCTTTGTAAAAAAAGCGCAAAGCTACGCCGCTTTACTCAAAAAAGAAGGCTATCAGGTAGTAGTGGTGGGGGATCGCCAACATCCGGAGGTGCAGGGGATCGAAGGCTATTCGGGGGGTAATATCTTAGTGGTAGCCTGCCCGGAAGAAGTCAAGAAGTTGCATCTGAAAACCAAGATCGGGGTAGTCGCCCAGACCACTCAATCTTTATCTAATTTTATCGAAATTGTCGACGAGCTTTTAAAATCGGCACGGGAATTGAAAATATTCAACACCATTTGCGGCGCAACCATGGTGCGGCAAAAAGCCACTATGGATTTATCCCGTCAGGTGGATTTGATGCTGATTGTAGGCGGACGCAACAGCGCCAACACTACACGATTAGCTAAAATCTGTAGCGATGCTGATACGCCCACCTACCTGCTGGAAACGGCTGATGAAATTCAACCGGAATGGTTAAAAGACAAAAAGGAGATCGGTGTATCCGCCGGTGCATCCACTCCTAACTGGATTATAACCGAGGTGGTTCAGAAGCTGGAATCTCTAGCAGCTTAACCCTAATATCATTTTCTGGTTGTCATCCCCGAATGTTTTTATCGGGGATCTGGTTTCAAACAGGTAAAACCATATTCCCGATAAAGGCATTCGGGAATGACGGTTGTCTTATCAACTAGAAAATGATTTGAGGGGTTAAAATTATATGAATCTAAGGAGGATTTTTTAACAATGGAACAACTAGCAACAACAGAACAGTCCAATCCGATCGTTCCGGAAATCTCCCCCCTGGGAGAGAATGTGGGATTGGATGCGAACTCTCAGGAAGAGGAACTGGATTTTTCCGAGATGGAAAAACTCTATTCCGAAACCCTGAAGAGCTTCGAAGAAGGTGAAGTAGTAATCGGGACTGTAGTCCAAATCGGGAACGGCGAGGTTTTGGTGGATGTCGGATATAAATCCGAGGGAGCCATCCCCTTGTCGGAATTCCCGTTTTCCAAAGACGGCAAACCGGCGGTGGAAGTAGGCGATAAAATTGAAGTCTACCTGGAGAAAAAAGAAGATAACGACGGGCTGGTAGTGCTCTCCAAGGAAAAGGCCAATAAAATTAAGGTTTGGGAAGCGATTAACAGGGCACATGAAGAAGGCATCGAAATCACCGGTCGGGTTATGCGCAAGATTAAAGGCGGCCTGACCGTGGATGTCGGCGTTCCGGCCTTCCTGCCCGGCTCACAAGTGGATTTGCGCCCGGTACGGGATTTGGATAAACTGCTCGGCCAGCATATCCGGGTTAAAGTTATAAAACTAAACGCCAAACGCGGCAATATCGTCCTGTCACGCCGCCAATTGCTGGAAGAAGAAAGAACCGCCAAAAAGCAGGAAATTCTAAAGGAATTGTCCGAGGGCAAGGTCATGAAGGGCGTGATCAAAAACATCACCGAATACGGCGCTTTCGTGGATTTAGGTGGCATGGACGGTCTCTTGCACGTTACCGATATGTCCTGGGGACGCGTGCGTCATCCCTCTGAAATGTTCATGCTTGGGGATGAAGTGGAAGTGGTGGTGCTCAAATTCGATGCCGCCAACGAACGTATTTCTTTAGGTTTAAAGCAAAAGACCTCCGATCCGTGGGAAAATGTGGAGGCCAAATATCAGGTAAGCACCAGGGTGCGCGGAAAAGTCGTCAGCCTGGTGGATTACGGCGCTTTTGTGGAATTGGAAGAGGGCGTGGAAGGTTTGATCCATATCTCGGAAATGTCCTGGACGCGCAAGGTAAAACATCCCAATAAAATATTAGCCATGGGCGATAATGTCGAGGTAATGGTATTGGGTGTGGATAAGGGCAATAAGCGTATATCGTTAGGATTGAAGCAGACTGAACCTAATCCCTGGGATCTGGTGGCTCAAAAGTATCAAGTCGGCTCCAAAGTAACCGGCAAGGTGCGTAATCTCACCGATTTCGGGGCGTTTGTCGAGCTTTCCGAGGGTATCGACGGCCTGATTCATATCTCCGATTTATCCTGGACGCAGCGCATCAATCATCCGTCGGAGATTTTAAAGAAGGGTGATGAAATCGAGGCGGTAGTTTTGAGTATCGACCCTCAAAACGAAAAACTTTCCTTAGGAATCAAACAGCTTGTCAACGATCCCTGGCTGGACATCCCCGGAAAATATCCGGAAGGTGCCCTTATCCGCCGCAAAGTCACCAAAGTCACTGATTTCGGGGCTTTTGTCGAGATCGAAGTGGGAATCGAAGGCTTGATTCACGTTTCCGAACTGAGCACTAAGAAGGTAGCCCCTAAGGATATAGTCAAAGAAGGGGATGAACTGGATATGAAGGTGCTTAAAGTCGATGCGGAAGCGCGCAAGATTAGCTTGAGCGTGCGCGCCTTTTTAGAAGATAAGACCCGGGATAATGTTCAAGGTTATCAGAATACCGAACAGTTGGGAAATACCGTTCTAAGTAAGGATAACAAGGGAAATTCGACCGGTGAGAATGCCTGACACCTTATAAATAAGGTATATGTCGTTAAAAGGGGCATGGTTTACCGTGCCCTTTTTTATTAGATTTATAGCCACGAATTGCACGAAAGACACGAAGAATTAATAAAAATTGTAGTCCCGTGGCTTTAGCCGCGCATTTTCAGCCTCAGGCTGAGACTAAAGGTATGTTCATCCGGGAAGGCTGGAATTATAGCTGAGAAGCGAGGCAATAGCAGGGTGGGCTGTGCCCACCCTGTAAAACTTAGGCTCCTTCTCCCCTTGGGAGAAGGTCGGGATGAGGGTACAAAAGCTTAAAAAATTAAATTATGGTACCCTCACCCTAACCCTCTCCCAGGGGGAGAGGGGACTTTAAATGCCTAAGTTAACGCTTATGGGGTTTATCTCCCGCTTATGCCGTATGGGTTATTCCTGCGTCTGCTGTTGGGGATAAACCCCAACGCTACACTGCTTAAACTTTACCTTTCGTGTTTTTGGTGAATTTCGTGGCCAATAACTAAATTTGAGGTTTGATAATGGATCTAAACAATAAAAAACGCTCGGTCTGGACTGGAGTGGCGGCTTTTTTCGGGCTTCTGGTGTTATGTTTTGTTTTGTTGATGTTGGTAGGCGTCTGGATGGGGAAACGGGATTACGTCGGGCCGGATAAAATCGCCCTGGTACGGGTGGAAGGCGTCATTGCCGATAGCCGGGATGTCCTGAAACAATTGGATGAGTACCATAAAAATGATACGGTAAAAGCTATTCTGCTGCGCATCGACAGCCCCGGCGGAGGGGTGGCGGCCTCACAGGAAATTTATCAGGCGGTGAAAAAAATTACCGAGGAAGGCAAACAAAAAGTGGTGGTGTCCATGGGATCGGTGGCGGCCTCCGGCGGTTATTACATTGCCTGCGCGGCGGACAGTATTATCGCCAATCCGGGAACGATTACCGGCAGCATCGGGGTGATTATGGAGTTTGCCAATATCGAGGAATTGATCAAAAAGGTGGGAGTCAAAACCACCGTAGTCAAAACCGGTCCGCATAAAGATTTAGGATCGCCCACCAGGGAAATGACCCCGGAGGATTTGGCCGTTATGCAGGAAATGATTGACGACGTATACGATCAATTTTTGCAGGCGGTTTCAGAAGGACGGGATATGGAAATCGAGCAGATAAAACCCCTGGCCGACGGGCGCATTTATTCGGGGCGTAAAGCCAAGGAACTGGGCTTGATCGATGATTTGGGGAATATTAACGAAGCCCTGGAAGTAACCGCGCAAATGGCCGGTATCACCGCCCGCCCGCTGGTAATCCTGGAAGAAAAGGAACGCAACCCCGTAGCGCAATTCCTGGAAGGAATATTTAACGGCGGTATCGGGAGCCTATTGCCCTCCAGCATCCAAAAACCGGGGTTGTCCCTTCAATATCGCTGGCAGTAAAAAACAGTTGTCGGTTGACTGTTGTCGGTTTAATATTTTTTGTTTCGGTTTGTTCCCAAGCCGAAACACTCACGTTGCAGGATAGGCCGAAAGAACTTAAATAAAGTCCATTGCCGAATCTATTTGATGACTAATATCGTTTTCTGGTTGATATGGCAAACTGTCATTCCCGAACGTCTTTATCGGGAATCTGGTTTTTCAAACAGTTAAAATCATATTCCCGATAACACCATTCGGGAATGACAACCAGAAAACGATATAAATTTATAGGGATGAAAGCTTGCAAAAAATATCCAAACAATTTACAATTCAAAATAGGAGGTAAGCCAAATGGGTAATCGGTCTGTAAAAGTGCTATTGACGGTTATTGCCATTCTCTTGGCAGCAAACCTATTGTCACCGTTCTTGCAAACAAATGCTGTTCAGGCACAAGGACGGCAGTGTGTTGGTGTGGCCGTGGATGACAAAGGGGAAGTTCTATAGAGCATGGAGTGATGGCACAATTGACCGCTATGCGCCGCTTCCGCCCCTCTCCCCAGGAGATACCTCCCGTATGTGGATATGGTCCCCTATGCAGAAGTAAAAAAGATGTTAAGTATTTGGGCTCCGCCTTTTGGAACATCAACATCTCCCTATCGCTGCTTTTGGAGAAAAATATTTTGTCATGAAACATTTCCTGTGGAATAATGAAAAAAATGAAAAGTTGAAAAAGGAGCGGGGTGTTTCATTTGAAGAGGTGGTTTCCTGTATCGGCCAAGGCCAATTAGTGGATATAGTTGAACATCCGAATCCGGTAAAATACCGGGGGCAGTGCATTTTTGTCGTGAACATCAACAACTACGCCTATTGGGTGCCATTTGTAGAGACTGAAACCCAGGTTTTTTTGAAAACCATTATCCCAAACCGGAAGGCCACCAGAAAATACCTTAAAGGAGGGGATTAAGATGCCTAAATTAAATCCCAAATTGGATCAGGAAGAAAAGGAATTAGTTGAGTCGCTTGAGAAGGGGGAATGGAAATCAATCGCTAAGCTGGAGACCGAAGCCCGGCGTTATCAGAATTATGCCAAAGCGACCTTCAACACAGATGAGCAAATCAATATTCTTATCTCCCAAAAGGATGCGGAAGCTATTCAGAAAAAGGCGCTGGAAGAGGGGGTTCCATATCAAACGCTGATAGCAAGCATTCTGCATAAATATATTTCAGGACGCTTGGTAGAGAAAAAAGCCTGACAGCAGAATTATATGCACACCTTACCTAAAATAATCGTTCCTCCCCTTAAGTGTCAGGGAATTAAAACTAAATTAGTCCCTTTAATATTAGCGAATGCAAGAATTCCAAACAATGGGGTATGGATTGAGCCGTTTATGGGGTCTGCGGTTGTAGGACTAAATGTTCGCCCTAAAAAAGCGCTATATGCTGATTTAAATCCTCATCTGATTAATTTTTATGCTGCTTTAAAAGCATCTGCCATTACTCCGGAAATTGCCAGGGCATATTTGGAAAAAGAAGGTTGTTTACTTGCAGAACGGGGTGAAGAGTATTACTATAGCCTTCGCCAACGTTTTAACCGCGAAGGCAACCCGTTGGATTTTTTGTTTTTATCACGAGCTTGTTTCAACGGCATGATTCGTTTTAACGGCAAAGGCGGCTTCAATGTACCATTTTGTAGAAAGCCACAGCGTTTTTCCAAGTCATACATAACTAAAATCGTCAATCAAATTGCTAAATTCTATACTTTATTGCAATTATTTGATTGGTCATTTATTTGTCAGGACTTTGAACAAACCATGAATTCGGCGACGGAAAACGATTTTATTTACTGCGATCCGCCTTATTCCGGCAGGCATGTTGATTATTTTAATACTTGGACAAATGCGGACGAAGAACGGCTATTTAAGTGTTTATCCGCAACCCAAGCCAAATTTATCCTCTCGACATGGCACAGCAATAAATATCGTTCCAACGATTTTTTAACCTCTTTATGGTCTCGCTTCCAGGTAATTACACAAGAACACTTTTATCATGTAGGAGCAAAAGAAGACAATCGGAATCCCATGCTGGAAGCCCTGGTGATGAATTTTATCCCTGGCTGCGGTAAGATTGAAAAGCCCAAAATCGTGCAGCCGTCGTTATTCGATATGGCGGCGCAACCACTTTGCTAAGGAGTTGCCTTGACCCAAAAAGCCACCATCACCCCAATAAAAAGTTTGCATGGCCGGATTATCCCTCCCGGCGATAAATCCATCAGCCATCGCGCTCTGATGTTGGGAGCGTTGGCGCAAGGCAAGACCGTCATCCGCGGTCTGTTGCGCGGGGAGGATTGTCTATGCACCCTAAAGGCATTGCAGGCCATGGGGATCGCGATAGAAGATCAGGGGGATGAGGTAATCGTCCACGGCGGCGGATTGTGGGGCTTAAAGGAACCGGAAGACGTCCTGGACATGGGAAATTCCGGCACCAGCACCCGTCTGTTGACCGGTATTCTGGCCTGTCAATCCTTTTTCTCCGTATTGACCGGAGACAGTTCCTTGCGCAGACGTCCCATGAACCGGGTGATCGAGCCGTTGCGCTTAATGGGCGCCCAAATCTGGGGACGGGGCGGGGGAAATTACGCACCGCTGGCGATTAATGGGAAGGTGGAATTACAACCGATACAATTTAAATTGAAACAGTCCAGCGCCCAAGTCAAATCGGCGCTTTTACTGGCCGGGTTATATGCCGGCGGCGTAACTCAGGTGCTGGAGCCTCACCCTTCCCGTGACCACACTGAACGAATGCTCAAGGCTATGGGGGCCAATATTTACCGCGAGGATTCTACCGTAATTCTGGAGGGACAACCCACTTTACAGGGGCTTGAAATCGATGTCCCCGGCGATTTTTCCTCCGCAGCCTTTTTTATCGCCGCCGCTTTAATTGTCCCGGATGCGGAACTGACAATCGAGCGGGTAGGCTTGAATCCCACCCGCATAGGTTTCCTGGAAGCGGTACAACAGATGGGCGGGCAGATTGAAATAGTTCGTGAATATCGGGTTGGCGAAGAGCCGGTGGGCGATTTATGGGTAAAGAGCAGTCATTTGAAGGGAATAAACATCGAAGGTGAAATGGTGCCGCGCATGATCGATGAATTCCCGATCTTCGCCGTCCTGGCCGCGGTTGCCGAAGGGGAAACGGTCATCCGCCAGGCCGCGGAACTGCGGGTTAAAGAAAGCGACCGTATCGGCCGCCTTGCCGCCGAATTGCGCAAAGCCGGGGTTAAGGTGGAAGAATATGAGGATGGGATGGTAATCAGCGGCGGAACCCATTTCAAGGGCGCTAACTTTACCAGCCACGGGGATCACCGGTTGGCTATGTCCATGGCAATCGGGGCGCTTATCGCCAAAAAAGACAGCCATATCGAGGATGTGGCCTGCGTGCAGACCTCATTCCCCGGATTTTTCGACTTATTGGCAGGATTGACGGGGCAAGAGATTCCGGTAACATGATGCCGGGAGCAATAGCAGGGTGGGTTTTGCCCGCCATTTTAAACTATTCCTGGCTGATATTTGACCGGCATAAATAATGTCAGGTCATCAAATTTGGGAGAGTGTTCACCTAAAGATAGATATTTATATATTTAAAAAACGTAGTCCCGTGGCTTCAGCCACGTATTTTCAGCCCCTTAGGGCTGCAAAAAAGGTATGTTCGTGTAAAATAAATATGGAACGCGCCGAAAGTATTGAGAATCATAATTGCAGGGCTAACGCCCTGAAGTTCAGCCCTGAAGGGCTGGGACTACGAACTAATATTTGACCGGCATAAATAATGTCAGGCCGGCAAATTTGGTGGGCACAGCCCACCCTACAAGACTTTCAATTCAAATATCCCAACGCCTTCAACCGCTGGCGAATCTCATCATCAAAGCGGGAACGGATCGGATCGGGAACACTAATTGCCCTCGGCCCGTAAGATTGGATGTAAGACCGCTTATGCCCCTTCAGGTAACTTTCCAGGAATGCCTCCTGATAAACCGCACCGTCCAGATCTTTTGCCTGCGGCATATTCAGCAGATAAAGCATAGTCGGGAAAATATCGGTGAGGTTGACCGGCTCGCTTGAGCGGAAATTCTTTTTGATATTGGGGCCGGAGATTATAAAGATCCCGTTATTGGTGTGAAAGCGCCGCATCAGGCCGTGATCGGAGAGAACAATAATGACGGTATCTTTATCCGCCTCCCGGATGATTTCCCCGATGGCTTCGTCGATATATTTATAATAATTTTTGTGCGGATTTCCGAAAATCCCCAGCATCTCGTTATGTATTTTCTTCCGGAAATGAGTAAAGACATGTCCGACGGTATCGAGGCCGCCTAAATAGACGGCAAACACCTGCGGTTTAAACTTCCGGTATAAATCCACCCCGATTTCTTTGTAAATCTCATCAGCCATAAGCGCCCATTTTACCGCCCGGATTCCGATCCCACTGCGATAGCGATCCTCTTTGGTTATTCTCAGATAATAGGGATTTTGCAAGACCGCCGGAGGGAAGATTTCCCGGATTTTCCCCTTACAATTTTCCTGCGCCTTCAAACTGATTTGCCCTAAAGCGTCATTTAAATTTTCCGGATAAACCATTTGGGGGGCAGTCGGATAGAAAGTACCCCTGGTGGAAGGCTGCTGCCCTTTGGAGGTTTCCAGCCCCTGGCGGGCATAATATGACGATACCATAAAGCCGTTAACCTGCTCCACCGGCCAGGTGATATACCAGCCCACCACCCCGACGTTAATCTTTTGTTCGCTGAGGATATTCCAAAAAGCCTTAGTCCGGCGCATATTGCTGGTATAAGGTATATCTTCGCCGGTGCCTGGGTCTTTGACGGTAAAATTCCAAATCCCATGTTTTTTCGGCATTACCCCGGTGGCCACGCTTGTCCAGTAAGCCGGACTTATGCCGTTGTAGGAATGGATTTTTGCCGATGTCCCGCTTTTAATCAGTCCGGCCAGATTAGGCAATTCCCCGTTGGCCGCCATCGGTCTGACCATCTCCCAATCGGCGGCGTCGATCCCGATTAGCAGTATTTTGGTTTTGTTGGGTTGGGCGTTGATGTTGTTGGGAGTAAGGAGCAGGCAAAATAGCGGAAGCAAATATAGAATATAGCTAGTGTAATGGTCCATAAATAATATGCCGCGTTTACTGTCATTGCGAGGCAGCCTTACCGCCGAAGCAATCTCAGACGCTACAATAAAATCGGGATTGCTTCGCTCCGCTCGCAATGACAGGTTTTGTGCATCATTATTTATGGAACGCTCTACTAGATCGGGTAAGCATATAAACAATTTTTACCTCTTAGCACGATCTCGGATTAACTTGCTGAAATATTGAAACTCTTCGCAGGCAAACAGATGAGTTAAGTAAATATAAAAAGTTGTCGCCGCTATAATTACCAAGCAAAGAAAGCCCATCTGCATCGGTTTGCTTCTCCAGGCGGACAGATTAGCGTAATGCAGGCTTATCCAGCAAGCCGCTCCCATTAACACTGAAGCCAGGGAGGTGCGCAGCAAAGAATTAAAAATCTTTTTCCCGCCGATTTTCCCCAACCTTTTTCTAAGGATCGCGGTCAGGACAATAATATTTAAAATGCTGGATATGGATGTTGCCAAAGCTAAACCGGCATGTAAAAGGTAACGCATTAAAATCCAATTTAAAATCACATTGATACCCATGGCACAAATGGAGATTTTTACCGGAGTGACCGTATCCTGCAAAGAATGGAAAACCGCGATGACAATTCTTACCCCGGCGTAAGCCCAAAGCCCTAAGGAATAAAAAATCAAGGCGTCGGTTGTCCCGATCGTCGCCTGACGGTCGAAATGCCCGCGTTCGAATAACAGGCGCACAATCGGCTCACTCATCACGATTAGTCCCACCATCGCCGGTATACAGACATATAAAACATTGCGCAGGCTGAAGGAGAAGGTGTCTTTTAATCGATCGAATTCCTCCCGTGCGGCATGATGGGAAAGCATCGGCAGCAAAGCCGTGCCCAAGGCGGTGCCGAATATCCCTAAGGGGAATTGCACCAGACGATTGCCGTAATAAAGATAGGAGACGCTTCCCTCCGGCAGATACGAGGCCATAAGCATATCAATCAGGTTATTGATTTCATAGGCCGAACCGCCGATGACCGCCGGCAGCATCAAACGTCCGATGCGCCGCAGGCCGTCGTCTTGAAAATCTATATGGGGGGTAAACTCCATCTTCTCCCGCTTCAGAAAGGGCAGTTGCAGCAATAATTCCAAAAGTCCGCCCAAGGTTACGCCGATGGCTAAAGCGACTACCGGCTGATCCAGCCTGGGGGCGATAAAATATGCCGCTCCGATAATCGACAGATTAAGCATGATCGGGGCGGCGGCGGGGGCGGCAAAATGGTGCAGGGAATTTAAAATCCCCATGGCAAAGGCCACCAGGCAGATGAAAAACAGGTAGGGAAAGGTGACCCTGGTAAGCAATATGGTTAACTGTTCTTTGGCGGGAAACTTGCTAAAGCCCGAAGCGGTCATTCTGGTCAGCGCGGGGCTAAAAATAATTCCCAGTACACACAGGATAAATAAAAATACGGTAGCCACGCACAGGGTGTTGCTGGCCAGCGACCATGCGTCTTTTTTCGATCTTTTGTTTAAATACTCGGTAAAAATCGGGATGAATGAGGCGTTCAGCGAACCTTCCCCGGCAACCCTACGGAAAAGGTTGGGGATGCGGAAGGCTACGAAAAAGGCGTCCGCTGCCATCCCGGTACCAAACATCGAGGCAATCACTATATCCCGCACAAAGCCTAATATGCGGCTGGCCAAGGTAGCCAGGCTGATCACTCCCATGGCTTTTAGCAGCTTTTTTTCTGTTTCCATCTTACTCCATTTTAGTACTTTTGGTTTGGGCTAAGGTAGTGCGGGGTTTAGCCCCAATGCTATTGACTTAAGACGTAGCGTTGGGGTTTATCCCCAACAGTAGACGCAGGAACCCCGTATCCTGGGGATAGGCCAAAACATCAATTAATATCGTAGTCCCAGCCCTTTAGGGCTGAATTTCCGGGGCTAAAGCCCCGGCACTACGACAGGGGAAATGCTAAAATTCAAACGCTCCCATATCAGGCCCTTTGCCTTGCGGACGTTTGCGTCCGGCCATATCTTCATCAGGCAGTTTATAATTTTTATCCGGGGCGGCGGTGCCTTTGTCAATACAAGGAGACCCCTCCTTTAGCCGGTAATCCCCTTTAAACAAATCCATAAATTTAGGCTCGGCGCTGATATTGCCCTCTCCAGATCGTCCTCCCTGGACAGCCGAATAACTGATTTGCAGACCGCTTTCCTTCAGATAAATCTCATTTGCCGTCCCTTGAGCGGTATCCCCCCATAAAATACTGTTGACCACCGTTCCGCCTGACTTCTTGTCGCAGGAAATCGCCCCGCCTGATTCTTTGGCCGAATTGGAAAAGAATGTCACATGCAGCGCGACAAAGGTAGTCGCTTCACAAAAAATCCCGCCGCCTTCAAAAGCGGCGCGGTTATTGGCCAGAATTGAATTGGTGATGCGAAAAGAACCGCTCTGGCTGCCGATTGCCGCTCCGAATTGAGCCGAATTATCGGTAAATCTGCATTTGGATATAAGCGGGGCGGAACCGCGATTACAAAAAATCCCCCCGCCGAAAAATTCTCCCGCCGAATTTTTACTGATGACACAATCTTTAACGACAGGGGACGATTCATCGCAAAGAATCCCCCCGCCGTCCTTGGCCGCTTTATTCTCGGCGATGGTGCAGTTTAAAATCTGGGGGTTTTGCCGATAACAATAGATGCCGCCGCCCCAGGTCGCGGAATTTCCGCTGATAATACAATCCTTAATGGTGGGTGAAGCTTCCTGGCAATAAATCCCGCCTCCCGTTTCCGCCAAGCCGTCAGTGATGGTGAAACCTTTTAGCACCGACTCCGTTCCCTCCCGCGAACTGAAGGTAACCACACTGCCCTTTTTATCGCCGGAAAGTTTAGTTGCCGCCGCACCGTTTGTCGATTCCAGAATAACCTTCTTGCCGTAAAAATTAATCCGCTCGTTGTATGTGCCTGCGGCCACCAGAATTTTATCGCCGTCATCGGCGGTTTCCAAAGCAGTCTGGATGCTTTTATAGTTTTGGGGTACATTCAGAACCGCAGCCGATGCATAATTAACGGAAAAAACACAGCAAATCCCCAGAATCCCTGTTCTTAACTTCATAATCAACCCTCCCCTGAGCAATAAATTTGTTCCGGCTGAAAAATGTCAAAAGCGATGCAGCCTTACCACCGAAGCAATCTCATACGCACGCATGGAGATTGCTTCGCTAAAGCTCGCAATGACGCTCCGGGTCTTTGATTGAGAACGTTACCAAATTATTTCCTTAACGGTTTGCGCAAACCGCGAGACTATGTTCTTGTTTTAATACGCAAAATTCGCCGCACATACTGCACGTCTGGATATTGCTGTGGGTTTTTTCCAATAGAGTGCGGGCGCGCTGCGGCTCTATGGCCAGTTCCAATTGTTTGTCCCAGTTTAATGAGCGCCGCGCCCTCGACATGGCAACGTCCCGATCCATAGCTCCGGGAACGCCTTTGGCAATGTCGGCGGCATGGGCGGCAATCCTGGATGCCGTCACACCCTGGCGCACCTCATCCACTCCCGGTAATCCCAAGTGCTCGGAGGGTGTTACATAACAGAGGAAATCAGCCCCGGCAGCCCCGGCTACCGCCCCTCCTATCGCCGATGTGATATGGTCATAGCCCGGTGCTATATCGGTAACCAACGGCCCTAAAACATAAAAGGGGGCATTATGGCAGATGGCCTTTTGCTGCTGCACGCTGCTTTGAATCTGATGCAGCGGGACATGCCCCGGCCCTTCCACTATTACCTGGACATCGGCTTCCCATGAGCGCTTGGTCAGTTCACCTAAAACCTCCAACTCGGCTACCTGAGCCTGATCCCCGGCATCGATTAGCGCTCCCGGACGTAATCCATCTCCCAAACTTATTACGATCTTATGTTTTCCAGCAATTTTCAATAGTCTGTCGAATTGCTCATATAACGGATTTTCTTGTTTATTATGCAGCATCCATTCGGCCAGGAAAGTTCCGCCCCGGCTGACGATGCCCATTACCCGCTGGTGTTTCTGCAAATGCTCTAAAACTTGCCGGGTGACGCCGCAATGCAGGGTCATAAAATCGACCCCGTCGGCGGCCTGCTCCTCGATGACGTCAAAAAGCCGCTCCGGGTCCATATGTTTGATGGAGCCTTGGCCGTTGATAGTCTCGACCAGAACCTGATAAATCGGTACCGTTCCGAAAGGGATGGGACATTCTGCCAACAAATGCCGCCGGATAGCCGTTAAATTGCCGCCGGTACTCAAATCCATGATAGTATCGGCTCCGGCGTCACAGGCGGCCTGCAATTTTTTGACTTCTTGGGACAAATCCGTTCGCACGCCTGATGTGCCTATATTGGCATTAACCTTGGTAGCCAGCCCCTCTCCTATGCCGGTTATCCTGGTGGATGGTCTTTTGGGATTCAGGGATATAACTATTCTCCCTTGGGAGAATTTCTCTTTCAGATAATCCAAAGGGCGGTGTTCTGCCTCGCCCAACCGCGCTAACGCCATTTCCTGTTGTGCCGATATAGTCAGCAAAATTCGCTCCTTTTTTTAATGATAAAGGACTATTCTAAGGACTATTCTAATGTAGGGTGGGCTGTGCCCACCTCACTGGTAGCACAGGCTTCCAGCCTGTGTCGCGGCATAGAATGCAAGCTTTCGATTTAACCGACAACTTCCGCTGATTGTGCCGTTTTTGTGTGGGCGTTGCCCACCTCACAGGCAAGATGCCTGTGCTACCGTTCAAGATACAAGCCCACCAACCGGTGGACACAGCCCACCCTACAAGCCTACAAACTCAATTCCGCCAATAAATAAAAACCCAATCCGGCAAAAAGCAAATTCGCGCCCCAGGCGGCCAGAAAGGGTGGGATTACGCCACCGCGTCCTAAAGCCAGCCCCATTGCCAGCACCACCCAATAGGCGAAGCCGATTCCTAAGGTTAGCGCAACTCCTAAGGCTTTTCCGCCGCGGCGTTCATGGCGCAGGGCAAAGGGAGTGCCGATCAATGCCATGATTAAACTGATGAAAGGAATAGCTTGCTTGGCGTACAAATCCACCAGATAAGAAATTACCTCATGTCCCTTATTTCTCAAATTCTGGATATAATCATGCAATTCCTGATAATTCATGGATTCCGGATTGCTTTCTATCTGCTTAAAATCGCTTGGCATCTCATTTAATTCAACGGGCTTACTTTCAAATGCTTCGCTCTGAGGTATTGCATTGGGAGGAAATTTATAAACCGTTCCCTTTTCAAAAACCCACCGGTCGTTAACCCATTTGGCTGCGGCCGCATCGATGCGCTTTATCAGCCTGAAATAGCCGTCGAAATAATATACCGTTACCTCCTGCAAAAAATCCTGCTGCGGACTCATATAGCGGATGTTATAAAAAACGCCTTCTTCGCCGCGAAACCAAATCCGCCCGTCTTTGAATAAGCTCCGGGGTGTTTCTTTACGGATTTTTATCCTCTTTATATACTCCATCCTTTTATTGGTCAGGGGCAGAAGTTTTTCATTGCCTGCCCAGATGGCTGCGCTGATCAACAGGGCTAAGGCCAGAATCGGGGTAATGATTCGGTAAATGCTGATTCCCGCAGCGTTCATGGCGCTGATTTCATTGTACCGGCTCATGGTGGATAAGGTTATGGTGCTGGCTAATAAAACCGCCACCGCCACGGTTTGGGAAATTATCTGCGGGATTCGGTACAAATAATAGGCCGCCATGTCCTGCCAGGAGGCATGGTGTTTCACAAATCCCTCGATGCGCCCTAAATCGACAAGTAAATATAATCCGCCGAAGATTAACAGCAGCAGGAAAAACCATTTGATGAATTCTGCCGCGATGTATTTGCTTAAGATGCGCAAGGTTGTTGTCCTTAAGATACTTTTTTACCACGAAGCACACGAAGCACACGAAGAAAAAATATTTTATAAAAACGTCATTGCGAGCTTTGGGTGGGGTGGGCTGTGCCCACCCCACAACTATAACGTTTCATAAAAAGGTATACAAACCTGTCATTGCGAGCGGAGCGAAGCAATCTCGATTCTACTGGGCACTTCCGAGATTGCTTCGGAGATAAGGCTGCCTCGCAATGACAATACCATATTGAATTATTCTTCGTGTGCTTCGTGGTAATAATAAAGATTCATGTTATTATACCATAGCTTGATTATTACTTTCATCCTCAACATCCAACTCGGCGGCATCGCCGATATATTTAACCGCTTCTTCCTGTGGGAGCGCCTGAACATCTCTTAATTTACGTTCGATAGTACGTGATTTTTGGCTGGCTTGCAAGATTTTGTTGCGGGTAGCTTCCAGATTCTTCTGTACCCCGTCTAAAAATGTCCCGAATTTCCCAAATTCCGTCTTGACGGCTCCCAACAGCGTCCAAACCTCGCTGGATCTCTTTTGGATAGCCAGGGTTCTGAATCCCATTTGCAGGCTGTGTAAAAAAGCGGCAATCGTCGACGGCCCGGAGATGTTGATCCGATAATCTCTTTGCAGGGTTTCAAAAAGAGCCGGGCGCTTGACTACCTCGGCATATAACCCCTCGAAGGGTAAAAACATAATGGCGAAATCGGTAGTAAACGGCGGATTGATGTATTTGTCGCGGATGTCTTTGGCCAATAATTTAATCGTCTTTTCCAGTTCTTTGATAGCAGCGTCGACCAATAGCGGATCGGCTTGATCATAGGCGTCAAGCAGAACCTGATATTTATCCTGGGGGAATTTGGAATCAATAGGCAGCCAAATTGTCCCATTTTCGGTATCCTTGGCAGGAATCTTGATCGCAAATTCCACATTTTCCCGGCTGTCCGGATTGGTGGCGACATTTTTCTGGTATAAATCCGGCGCCATGATTTGTTCTAAAATCATCTCCAACCGGTATTCGCCAAGCGAGCCGCGTGTTTTCACGTTGGACAGCACTTTCTTTAGATCGCCTACGCCGTTTGCCAATATTTGCATTTCGCCCAAGCCTTTATGAACCATCTCCAGTTTGTCGGTAACTATCTGGAAGGACTGGCCAAGCCGGTCTTCCAAGGTTTTGTGCAGCTTTTCATCAACGGTCTGCCGCATCCGCTCCAGTTTTTCGTTGTTGTCGCTGCGCATTTCGTTTAGACGCCGCTCCGTGGTTTGCAAAAGCTCGCTTTGCTTATTGGAAAGCTGATCGAACTTTTGCTTTTGAAGTTCGTTGAACTCCGACACGCTGGCCTTAAATTGTTCCTGGAAATACTTTAGAGCCGCGGCAAGTTCATTTCGATTGTCTTTAGCGCCCAAATCCATCCGTTCTTGAAAGGAAGCCAGTTTACCGGCAAGCGTTTCGGTAAGCTCGCCGAACTTTTTCTCATTGGTTTGGGACAGAGAGACTAATTGTTGGGAAAAGGTGTCCAGTTGATTTTTCTGCATATCGGCAATTTGAGTCATCCGGGCGGAAACCGACTCACCGAAGGTATGGAAAGAGCGGGCGAATTCCTCACGTGCATCTTTGGCGTTGCGGTTCATTTCCTCCCGGTTGCGCGTAAACTCATCCTTGAGAGCAGTTTCTAATTTGGACAGCCCCCTTTCCAGCGGCTCAAGTAAATCCTGCTTTTGTTCTCCCCTGGAATATGCCTTGTAGCCAAGGAAGAGATTGGCGATAAGGATTACCAGACTAATGAGTAATAATGTTTCAAGCATTAAAAATTTCTCTCCTACCGTAGTGCCGGGGCTTTAGCCCCGGATATTCAGCCCTAAAGGGCTGGGACTACGGAATTCAAAGATTAGCTAACTCATAGTGTTTATTATTGCAATACAAAAATCTATACCCCCAATTTTTTCGTCCACTTTTTAAAAACAGAGCGTGCCGCCTCATTCACATCGGACATCCATTCCAGCGCTTTGATGGGGGATTGTTGCTGGGCTTTGCGAACCAGGTAAATACCAAAAACCAATAATATTAAATTGGGCAGCCAAACAGCCGGCAAAACCGGAAACGCTCCGCTTTCTCCCAACCCTTCCCCAAAGCGCATCAGCAGATAATAAATAAAAATTATTCCCATGCTTAGGATAAAGCCGGTCGATTTACCGATACTGCGCATATTCCCCCCACCCAAAGGCGCACCGATTAAACCCAAAAGCAGGCAGGCGAAGGGAAGAGAAAGCCTCTTGTGAAGTTCGACTTCATAGGGAGCAACGGCTAATCGCTTTTTCCTGCCGTTTTTGATGCTTTGCCTTAATTCGGATAAAGTCATTTCTTTTTCCTGCCTCTTATTTTCGGCTTCTGGCAGCATTTTGCGCAAATCCAGTTGCACTTCGTAACTTTCGAAATCAATTTTCCGGTAGCGCTTTTCTGTGAAATAGTTATGAATACTGCCATTCTGCAAATTAATAATTACCTTCATAGAATCGGGACGGCTGGTTATACTGCCGGATTTAGCGGTTATTACCTGCGGATTTTCGGTTTTATGATAATTGCTGATTAAAACCCCTTCCAGATTTTCCGCGGAACCCTGAATCTTGTCGATATAAACCACCATATCGGGAAAGGTGTCCAGAAACACCCGCTCTTTAATTTCCAGGGCTGAGCCGACCTGCACAATCTGACTGCCGATTTGGTAAAGCATCCGGTTGAAGGCACGGTTGGCGTAAGGCACGGCATAGACCATCAGCCACAGGCTTAATCCGCAGGCTAAAGTTGAAAAGGATAACAGGGAGGGGAAAAACTGGTAAAAACTGATTCCGCCCGCGTACATGGCGGTAAGCTCCTGATCGCTGGAAAGGCGCCCGAAGGCAACTTGAGTAGCAATCAACACGGTACAGGGGATAGCCAGTACCAGAAAAGCGGGCAGGATGTAACTGAATAAAACGATAGCCGTCCAAAAGCCGACCCCTTTGTTGATAATCAATTCAGTAAGCCGGATAATTTTATTGATCAGGATTACAAAGGTAAAGGCGGCCAGGCTCAAGACGAAAGGCGTCATCAGTTCTTTGAAGATGTAGCGATGTATGATTTTCATATTAGTTGTCGGTTGCCGGTTGGCGGTTGGTAGCGCAGGCTTCCAGCCTGCGAGCGGACACAGGTAAGATGCCTGTGCTACCAACCGATAACGGTTTTTTAAGAAGGCACTACTTCCAAACTTATATCCACCGACTTGGCCGAATGGGTAATGCGTCCGACGGAGATATAATCCACTCCGGTTTGGGCAACCGCTTCGATGTTGCTCAAATTTACATCGCCTGAGGCTTCTGTCATCGCCTGCCCGTTTATTAACTTTACGGCCTGGGCGATAGTTTCCACATCCATGTTGTCCAGCATGATAATATCGGCCTCGACGGCTATGGCTTCCTTTACTTCTTCCAGGGTGGTTGTTTCCACTTCGATTTTCAGAACCGGAGGGGCATTTTTTCGCGCCCGTTTTGCCGCTTCGGTGATACTTCCTGCCGCCGCTATGTGGTTATCTTTAATCATTATGCCGCCAAACAGCCCCAGCCGGTGATTCTGGCCGCCGCCGCAGCGAACGGCGTATTTTTCAAAAGTACGCATACCGGGGGTGGTTTTGCGGGTATCGATCAACTTAGCCTTATACGGTTCAAGCAATTTGACATATAATGAAGTCGCGCTGGCAATTCCGGATAAATGCTGGAGGAAATTAAGCGCCGTCCGTTCTCCGGTTAAGATGGCGTTGGCTTTGCCGGTAATCCGGGCAATGACTTCCCCCTTATATACCGTATTGCCGTCTGTGTGTAAACTTTCCAGGGTAATTTGGGGGTCGAAATGTTCAAAAACCTGCTTGACCACTCCCAATCCGGCCAAAACCAGGTCCTCTTTGGCCTGTAATTCAGCTTTTAAAATCAAATCATCAGGAACTATTGCCGCAGTAGTGATATCTCCGCTCCCTATATCCTCAACCAAAGCCAGATCAATTATACAGTTCTTGCACACAGTATTTCTCCTTGTTAAACAACTACAACCGGATTTTATCTATATTACTCAACAGTTTGGACAACTTCTCCTGCAATTCGCTGCGCCGCAATTGCTCCTTTTCCACCACCACCGCCGGGGCTTTTTCCACAAAAGCGGGATTATTCAGCTTGCCTTCCACCTTCTCCAATTCCTCTTTGGTCTGATTAACGGCTTTTTGCAGCCGCTGGATTTCCTGCCCGATGTCCATGACACCCGCCAGAGGCAGAAATATCTCCCCATATTGGTCGACGGCGCTGATACTGCCGGATGGTCTGGTCAGCCCTGTGCCGATCTCAAACTGCCCGACCTTGCATAAACTGCGCAGATAGGCTTCATGAGCGCGCAAAATCTCTCTGACCTTAATATTTCCCAGGGAAAGCAAAACCTTGGGCAACACCATCGCCGGTGAAAGATTAAGCTCCGCCCGTAAGTTGCGGATAGCACCCACCACCTCTTTGATGGTGTCGATCCTGGCTTCCGCTTCCTTATTTATCAACCTTTCCTCGAATTTCGGCCAAGGGGTAATCATTATGCTTGCAACATGGCCGTTTTTCCTGGGCAACTGCTGCCAGATTTCCTCGCTGATAAAGGGAACGATCGGATGCAACAGGCACAGGCATTGTTCCAGAACCGTCACCAGGGTTAATTGCGTGCTGTAGCGTTGTATCTTGGTGGCTTGCGGGTCGTTTAATCTCAACTTAATCATTTCCAGATACCAGTCGCAGAATTCATGCCAGAAGAAATGATATAAGGCGCCCGCATAATCGTTGAAGCGATATTCCGCCAAAGCGCTGTCCGCATCGGCAATCAAACGCTGCAAGGCACTCAAAATCCAGACATCGGCCAAAGTAAATTCCAGAGCGTTATTCGCCATGTCCTGACAGGAGAAATCCTCCAGATTCAGCAGGCTGAAACGGGCCGCGTTCCAAATTTTGTTCATGAAATTGCGGTAACCTTCGATGCGTTTCTCATCCAGGCAAATGTCGCGGCCTTGGGCGGTCAACGAGGTCAGGGTAAAGCGCAGGGCGTCGGTGCCGTACTCTTCCATCTTGGTCAGAGGGTCAACCACGTTGCCCTTGGATTTACTCATCTTGCGGCCTTCCGCATCCCGCACCAGGGCGTGAATGTAGACCTGATGGAAGGGAACCTGTCCCCTGAACTTCAGCCCCAGCATAATCATGCGCGCCACCCAGAAAAATAAAATATCGAAACTGGTCACTAAAAGCGAGGTGGGGTAAAAAAACTCCATCTCTTTGGTTTTGTCCGGCCAGCCCATGGTTGAAAACGGCCAGAGCGCCGAGCTAAACCAGGTGTCCAGCACATCGGTTTCCGCATCCAGGTTTTTACCTGCGCATTTTTGACAGGCGGTAACATCTTCCAGGTGGACGTTGATATGTCCGCAATCCTTGCAGTACCAGGCCGGAATCCGATGCCCCCACCAGATTTGGCGGGAAATGCACCAGTCGCGGATGTTCAGCATCCAATCAAAGTAGGTGGCTTCCCAATGACTTGGTATTAATTGAACTTTTTTCTCCCGTACTGCATCTATGGCGGGCTGTGCCAAGTCTTTCATGCGCAAAAACCACTGCTGTGATACAGTCGGCTCGATTACCGTCTTGCAGCGGTAACAATGCCCCACCGCATGGCGATAATCCTCAATCTTTTCCAGATAGCCGCCCTGTTCTAAGTCATGGCTCACTTTTTTGCGGCATTCCTCACGGGTCAAACCCTGATAAACCCCGGCTTCTTTATTCATGGTGGCGTCGATATTCATGACCACCACCTGCGGCAACTGATAACGCTTGCCGATCTCAAAATCATTGGCGTCATGCGCCGGAGTGACTTTCAGGCAGCCGGTGCCGAAGGCCGGATCAACGTAACTGTCGCCGATGATTGGTATTTCCCGTTGACATAAGGGGAGCAATACTTTTTGCCCGATCCATTTATTGTAACGCTCGTCATCGGGATTGACGGCGACGGCGGTATCGCCCAGCATGGTCTCCGGGCGGGTGGTGGCCACGATCAAATATTCCTGGCTTTCCGCACCAGCGATGATTAAGGGATAGCGGATATGATATAAATGGCCGTTTCGTTCCTCAAACTCCACCTCAAGGTCAGATAAGGCGGTAGCGCAACGCGGGCACCAGTTGACAATATAGTTGCCGCGGTAGATCAAGCCTTCCTGATAGAGCCGGGCGAAAACCTGCCGTACCGCGCGGGATAGCCCCTCGTCCATGGTAAAGCGTTCCCGCTCCCAATCGCAGGAAGCGCCCAACAGCTTTAATTGCTTGGTGATGATGTTGCCGGATTCTTTGCGCCATTCCCAAACCCGGCGGATGAAATCCTCCCGGCCCAACTGCTGACGGTTCAAGCCTTGTGCGGCCAACTGCCGTTCCACCACGTTCTGAGTGGCGATTCCGGCGTGATCGGTGCCGAAAATCCACAGGGTATTGTAGCCCTGCATCCGTTTATGGCGCACCATAATGTCCTGCAAGGTGTTATTCAAGGCGTGTCCGATATGTAATGAGCCGGTAACGTTCGGCGGCGGGATAACGATCGAATAAGACGGCTTGCCGGAATTCATGGCAGCCCGGAAAACCCCCTGCTGCTCCCAAAACTCGTACCAGCGCTTCTCGCAAGCCTGCGGGTCATAAACCTTTTCCAAGGTTTGCTTGGCCATTATTCTCCTATCAATAAACTATGGGTACTTTATTTTCACCACGAAGCACACGAAGTACACGAAGAATTTAAATAATATTTTTTGTTAGATAATGCGGTAAAAGGTAAATTATTTTCTTCGTGGCCTTCGTGTGCTTTGTGGTGAAAAAATATGATAGCAAACACGCAGGCTTACAGATTCTCAATCTGCTTCCTGATCTTCTCGATTTCCTTGCTGATCAGATTTTCGGCGATGGTGGGGAGGATTTGCTGGAGCATTTGGCTGACGGTTTTTTCCAGGTTTTGCTTCTTTATCAAATCGTCGATTTTTTGTAATGCCATCTCCCGCAGCCAGCTATCCAAGCCTAACCCGCTTTCTTTGATTGCCGGTGCGCCCCCCGCCGTTTCCTGGATGTTAAAATCATCGGAAATATTGACAATTTCTTCCAGCTCATCCCCCAGGCACTGGGCAAAATTAATGCTCTTTTCCTTGGGAAGAGTGGCGGTTGCGACATCTTCGGGAGCCCGATCGATTTCCCAAAGTAAATCCTTGAGTTGATTGGGAGAAAAATCTTTCTTAATCGGCTCCATAGTACTTCCTTCCTTTAAACGGCTGGTAAAAATTACATCGTATCATGGTAACACAAAAACCGGCGCAAAACAAGTACGCTAAAGCTTTTATGCTTGCTTAAAAATCGGCTGAATTAATTATACCAAAGATTACAGATAATCTGAAAAATATTTGTATCCCTTCAAATAATTTAATATAATTCCAATCTTGCCGTCGGCAACCCGCAGGGCAATCGCTTGAAAAAAAATATTCGCGGCATACAACAAAAAGTGCTCTAGTTATCTGATTTTAATGAACTTTAAAATTGGGGGGGGGGGGG
>JACRJN010000094.1 GCA_016235675.1 Candidatus Schekmanbacteria bacterium | reverse complement strand
TTGGCAAAGAGGGGTTGGGGAGATTTTCAAATTGAATCTAACCTTAAGTAATTATTCGAACACGACATATTACCAAAAGATTAAATTCTTTATGGAAATTACAATTTGCAAATCCCCCTTAATCCCCCTTTGCTAAAGGGGGAAACCGAAGGTAACGGTTATTTACGGATAAGCTCTAAATGCTCAGGGTTATACAGGTGCAAATAGCAAAGAGGTTGATTTTCTGAACAAACTCCAGACCGGTCAGCTTTCAGATAAGGAACTTAGCGAAAGATATTATGACAGAAGTGAAGCCGGAAAACCTACAACTAAAATTGTTTCCGAACTTGAACGCAGAGGAATTGATATAAGCGATGATGGGGATAACGATTCTAGTAGAGTGTTCTATAAATATGATGTACAGAACCTGTCATTGCGAGCTTAAGCGAAGCAATCTCTACCCGTGCGTCTGAGATTGCTTCGGCGATAAGGCTGCTGAGCTATGACAGCATAAACTCAGTTATTTATAAAATCGTGTACTAGTGACGATTGATTATTCCCTAAGTTTTGCCCTATTACTGTTCATTTAACATCAATTTCTTCTGTGTCTCTGTGTCTCTGTGTCTCTGTGTGAAAATAAAAACGGAGAAACAATATGCAGCTATATTTCTTCATCCTTTTCGCCTCATTGACTATTATTTCCGCCATTACGGTAATCGGTTCGCGGAATGTGGTTTATTGTACCTTTGCCCTGCTGGCCACCCTTTTCAACGTGGCTTGCCTTTATATTCTACTGGGAGCGGAATTTCTGGCCGCGATTCAGCTTTTGATTTACGCCGGGGCGGTGCTGATTCTGTTTATCTTTACCCTGATGTTGATTGATGTCTATAAGATGAACCGGGATGAGCAATTTCATAAGCAAATGCGATGGGTGATTGTGGGGGGCGTACTTTTAGCGGCGGAAACTTTGGTTTTTGTGCTGCCCCGCAGCAAATTTTTAGCCGCAAGCCGCGCTGCCACCGAAGGAAATATTCTTTGGGAAAATAACACCCTGGCGCTGAGTAAGATGTTGTTTACCGAATACTTATTCTCTTTCGAGGTTGCATCCTTGGTTTTATTGGTAGCGATTATTGCCGCCGTCATTTTAGGCAAAACCAGAATCTCGGTCGGTGCGTTCAGCCGGCAAGATAGCGAGGAATGAACAGATGGTGCCCTTAATCTGGTATCTGATGCTCAGTTTTGCCTTGTTTATCATCGGATTAATTGGCGTTTTGATCCGGCGTAACGTGGTGGTGGTGCTGATGTCTATCGAGTTGATTATGAACGCGGTAAACATCAATATGGTGGTGTTTTCCCGTTATTTGCCATCCACCACCGGCCAGATTTTCACTATTTTTTCAATAGTGGTGGCGGCTGCCGAGGCCGCCCTGGGATTGGCTTTGATTGTTGCAGTGTACCGTAACTCAAAGACGGTTAATGTGGATGAAATAAGTATAATGAAATGGTGATTAACAGGCTTCAGGCTCCGGGCTTCAGGCTTTGGGCTTCAGGTATAGATAAGCCTGAAGCCCGGAGCCTGAAGCCTAGAGTGTAGGTATGCCCATGTCCCCCTTTAGCTTTCAACAACAAATCGGCTATCCGATACTGAGCATGATTGTTTTCCTTCCCTTATTGGGGATACTGGGCATGTTTTTTATCCCCCGCCATAAAGAGGAAATAATCCGCCGTTATACCTTTGGCGTAATGTTTTTGGATTTGATTTTAGTCGTCAAATTGTTTGCTTATTTCGATAGCAATACTGCCCAAATGCAGTTTGTCGAACAGATACCCTGGATCGATCTTCTGGGGGTAAGCTATCATCTGGGCATCGACGGCATCAGCCTGTTGCTGTTGTTTCTGACTACTTTCCTGGGAACGATTTCCGTTCTTTCCGCCTGGAAGGCCATTAAAGAGCGGGTCAAGGATTTTATGGTCTGTATGCTCTTGCTGCAAGTGGGAGTTTTGGGGGTATTCGCTTCGCTGGACTTGTTCCTTTTTTATATCTTTTGGGAGGTAATGCTTATCCCCATGTATTTTATCATCGGCATCTGGGGCGGGGAAAGACGCCTGTATTCGGCAATTAAATTCTTTATTTATACCCTGTCCGGCAGTTTAGTTATGATTCTGGGAATTTTGGCGATCTATTTCAATTATCATGAGTATGCTTTAGTTAATAACATTACTCCCGCTTATAGCTTCAATTTGCTGGAGTTATATAAAATTCCTATCGAGTCCCATAAACAATTATGGATATTTGTCTGCCTGTTTTTCGGGTTCGCCGTCAAGGTTCCGGTCTTCCCACTGCATACCTGGCTGCCGGATGCCCATACCGAAGCGCCTACGGCGGGAAGCGTTATTTTGGCCGGGACATTGCTCAAACTGGGGGTTTACGGTTTTCTTAGAGTGTCTATTCCGATTCTGCCCCATGCCAGCCATCAAGCCGTTCCTGTCATTATGGTACTGTCAGTGGCCGGAATCATCTACGGAGCAAAAGTTGCCATGGCGCAGACCGATATGAAGAAATTAATCGCCTATTCCAGCGTCAGCCATTTGGGGTTCGTCACTTTGGGAATATTTCTTTTCAATCAGCGCGGGATGGAAGGCGGCGTGCTGCAAATGTTTAATCATGGTTTGAGCACCGGAGCGCTCTTTTTACTGGTCGGGCTGCTCTATGAACGCCGTCATACCCGTCAAATATCCGAATTCGGCGGGTTATCCAAGCAGTTGCCGGTGTTTGCCGTTTTCTATGCCGTCGCCACCTTTTCATCCATCGGGATGCCGGGATTGAACGGTTTTATCGGTGAGATTTTTATTTTGATCGGGGCTTTTCAGAGCAACAAGATTTACGCCGCCTTTTTGGTCGCCGGAATCGTTTTGGGCGCGGCCTACATGCTCTGGCTTTTCCAGCGCATCATGTTCGGCGGGCTAGACAATCCGGAAAATTCGCAATTGGCTGATTTGAGCAAGCGGGAATTTGCCACTTTAATCCCGATAGTAATATTGATGTTTTGGATCGGGTTATATCCCACGCCTTTTTTAAAAATTATACACCCGGCGGCAGAGAATTTACTGGCCAATTATCAGGCCGGACAGGTTGTGGCTGTGGCGGGGGAAAATACAAATAGGCTTCAGGCTCCGGGCGTCAGGCTTCAGGCCAAAAAAGACTAGGCAATCTTAAGGTTTCGGCGTGTCCTCTTGTCGGTTTCGGCTTGGGGGATTAAGCCCGAAGCCTGAAGCCCGGAGCCCGTTTAAGGTGACTCATGCTGCAATCCATTCCATATCAACAACAAATATCAGTGCCGATATTACGCTGGGTAATCTTTTTCCCCTTGCTTGCGGCGCTTTTACTCTTGCTCGTGAATCGTAAGCGTGAGGGGTTTATCCGTTTTTATACCTTGTTTGTCCTTTTGATAGACTTTCTACTCTCACTGCTCATGCTGGCGGTTTTCCGTCCCAACACACCGGCGATGCAGATGGTGGAGAAAGCGCCCTGGGTGGAATCTATCGGGGTTAGTTTTCATTTGGGGGTGGACGGCATCAGCCTATGGCTGGTTCTGCTGACTACCCTTTTAGGTGCGGTGGCTGCCCTTTCCACCTGGAAGGCGGTTACTGATCGGGTCAAGGAGTTTATGTTCTGTATCCTGATTCTCCAAACCGGAATCCTGGGAGTTTTCCTGTCCCTGGACATTGTGCTGTTTTATCTTTTCTGGGAAGTGATGCTGGTGCCGATGTATTTCCTGATCGGGGTTTGGGGCGGGCCGGAACGGCTCTATGCCACGATTAAATTCTTTTTATATACCCTAATCGGCGGCTTAGTCATGATTTTGGGATTTTTGGTGATTTATTTCAATTATCACAGTTACGCCGAGGCCAATAACCTGACGCCGCTCTATAGCTTTAATTTGCTGGAATGGTACAAAGTCCCCTTGCCCCCCTCCTCGCAAATATGGGCGTTTTTGGCCTTGTTCGTAGGCTTTGCGGTAAAGGTGCCGCTGGTGCCGCTGCATACCTGGCTGCCTGATGCCCATGTCCAGGCGCCGACTGCGGGCAGCGTGATTCTGGCCGGGGTGTTATTGAAGATGGGAACGTACGGTTTTGTCCGTTTTTCCATTCCCTTATTGCCCGACGCTTGCCAACATTTCATGCCGGTAATTCTTATTTTGGCGCTGATCGGGATAATTTACGGCGGGATTGTGGCCATGGCGCAGGAGGACATGAAAAAGTTGGTGGCTTATTCCAGTATCAGCCATTTGGGATTTATCGTGCTGGGGTTATTCGCCCGAAACCGCGAGGGTTTGCAGGGCGGCATTATCCAAATGATTAACCACGGGCTGACCACCGGGGCGATGTTCCTTTTGGTGGGGTTGATCTACGAGCGCCGCCATACCCGTCAAATCGCCGAATTCGGCGGTTTATCCAAGCAATTGCCGGTGTTCACCTTTTTCTATACCCTGGTTACCCTGGCATCCATGGGATTCCCCGGCTTGAACGGCTTTGTCGGTGAATTATTTATTTTAACCGGTATCTTTAAGGTAAACACCCTTTACAGCGCGGTGGCGATTTTAGGGGTAATGATCGGGGTGGTTTATACCCTCTGGGTTTATCAAAGAGTGGCATTAGGGGAATCGAACAACCCGGTCAATTCCCAGTTGGAGGATTTGAGCTGGCGGGAAAAAGCCACATTGCTGCCTCTGGTGCTTTTTATCGTCTGGATCGGCGTTTATCCCAAGCCGTTTTTACAGCTTATCGAGCCATCGGTGTTGAATTTGGTAAAGCATGTAAACCGGACTGCAGAAGTGGCGATGAATCATGGTGGCAGCACAGGCTTCCAGCCTGTGTTGTGGGCAATGCCCACACAAAAACGGCACAATTAACAGGAGTCCCACACAGGCTAGTACACGATTTTATAAATAATGCGGATTATTTTTTAAGTGTCATTGCGAGCGGAGCGAAGCAATCTCTACCCATGCGCCTGAGATTGCTTCGGCGATAAGGCTGCTGAGCTATGACAGAATAAACTCAGTTATTTATAAAATCGTGTACTAGAAGCCTGTGCTACCAAAGATAAGATTCGATGTTTCGGCGTGTCCCCACACCGAAACATCGAATCCTCTAAAAGGATAACGGCTATGAATCTCCTTGATTTTATCGCCATTCTGCCGGAAATAATTCTGGCTCTCACCGGGATTATCGTTCTGATGGTGGAGGTGTTTATCCCGCATAACCGGGGAAATGTGGGGGCCGCCATTGGCTTAATCGGTTTGGCAGCGGCTACTTTGGCTTGTTTTCCTTTAAACGAAAATTTAATCGTATTTTCCGGAACTTATGTCTCCGATTACTATAGCTTTTTCTTTAAGGTAATCCTCTTTGTTATCGTCGCCCTGGCTATTACTATATCTATTAATTATTTGAACCTGCTGGACATAAATCAGGGTGAATTTTACGCCCTGCTATTATTTTCCACCCTGGGATTGGTGATTATGGTTGCCGGGCTGGATTTGATTGTGATTTATCTGGGATTGGAGATGACCGCCCTATCGTCTTGCGCCTTGGTGGGCTTTATGGTCAAGGATAAAAAATCCAATGAAGCGGCTTTGAAATACTTCCTGCTGAATATTTTCGCTTCAGGGATTTTATTATACGGCATATCCTGGCTCTACGGCATAACCGGCAAATTAGGGTTGTTGGAGATTGCCGACTATCTGCATAATTATGCCGACCTGGACAATCCCGGCCTGCAATTAGCCTTGCTTTTATTGATAGTGGGTTTCGGCTTCAAACTTACTTATGTACCGTTTCATATGTGGGTACCCGATGTGTATGAAGGGGCGCCTACTTCCATCGCCGCCTTTCTGTCCTTGGGGCCGAAAGCCGGAGGGATGGCGGTGCTCCTGCGCTTGTTCATGAATGCCTTGCAGCCGCTGACCCCTATTTGGACTGGTATATTCGCCCTGCTCTCGGTAATAACCATGACAATGGGTAATATTATCGCCTTGCGGCAAAATAATCTCAAGCGGATGTTAGGTTATTCCGGTATCGCCCATATGGGCTATATGCTGATGGCGGCCAGTACATTGAGCAAAGCCCCCGAAATGGGCACAACCGCCATTTTGCTCTATCTATTAACCTATATTTTTATGAATCTGGGGCCGTTTGCCGTGATTATTCTGCTTTGCCGGGAAAAGCGGGTAGGCGATCAGTTAGATGATTTCAAGGGACTGGCCCGGCATTCCCCCATGGCAGCCATCGCCATGACCATTTTTCTGCTCTCTTTAGCGGGAATTCCCCCCACCGGAGGGTTTATCGCTAAATTCATGATTTTCGCCACTGTCATGAAGGCTCAGGTTTATTGGCTGGCAGTAATCGGGGTAATAAACTGTGCCATCGCCGTTTTCTACTATCTGCGGGTAGTGGCGGCTATGTATATGGAGGAACCCGATTCCAAAATGCAGTTGGTTTTTTCCACCTCACTGATTACCGCGCTGGGCGTTATGGCCTGTCTGGCCTTGTTGACCGGGCTTTGGCCGTCGCTGTTTATCCGATTTGCCAAGCAATCGGTGGGAGTGTTGATGTAAAAATGTTGTCGGTTGACGGTTGTCGATTGTCAGTTGAATTTTTGGTAGCGTTCTCAATCAGAGACCTAAAGCGTCAAAAGCGAGGCAGCCTTATCGCCGAAGCAATCTCATGTGCACGCATGGAGATTGCTTCGCTTAAGCTCGCAATGACGCTTCAGGTCTGCGGTATTTCTACGCTACCGAATTTTTAACCGACAGCCGACAACCGGCAACAAAAAAACGGAGCGTTTATGCTATTGCCCTTACTAATTCTAATCCCCGCAATATGCGCAATCCTCATTACCATGGTGGGGAAAAAATCCATTTCCATGCGCCGTTTTTTTACCTTGCTGCCTTGCTTTGTGGATTTTGTCCTGATCGCCTTGATGGCGCCCAATGTATTCAGCGGGTTATATTACAGCTATACCTGGGTGGAGGTCGCGCCTTTCGCCATCCGCTTGAAGGCGGATCAATTTGCTGTCTATATGGGTTTACTGATCAGTTTCCTTTTCTTCTTTACTATGATCTATTCCTTCGGCTATATGGAACATGAGCGGGAGCAGGGGCAAAACCGCTACTATTGCTCGCTGATTTTAGCCCTGGGAGCGGCTATCGGAATAATTTTTTCCGCCGATTTGGTCAGCTACTTCATTTTCTTTGAAGGCTTGACTATGTCGGTTTATCCCCTGGTGATTCATGAGGAATCCAAAGAAGCCTATAACGCCGGGGTCAAATATATGGTTTATTTAATGAGCGGCGGCGTTTTGGTTTTATTGGGGGTGGTAATGACTTACGGTTTGACCGGGAAATTATCCTTCACTCCCGGCGGCATTCCCGCTTTGCGCCAACAAAGCCCCATGATGCTTTGGATACTGTGTTTGTTGTTTACCGGCGGCTTCGGCTTCAAGGCCGCGATTATGCCCCTGCATTCCTGGCTGCCCGACGCCATGATTGCCCCTACTCCGGTAAGCGCCGTGCTGCACGCCGTGGCGGTAGTCAATGTGGGTTTGAGCGGATTCTACCGCACCTTTTACAATATCATCGGCATCGATGTGGTGCAGAGAATCGGTTTCGGGCCGGTTTTGGGGGTGGCTACATCGATTACCATTATCGTCAGCGCCTTAATCGCCCTGCGCCAGAATGAAATCAAGCGGATGCTGGCCTTTTCGACCGTCAATCAGCTTAGTTATGTTTTATTGGGATTGGTATCCTTTGAAACCTTGGGGATGTTGGGGGCGCTGTTGCACATCGTCTATCATTCCTTTATGAAGATTACCCTGTTTTATGCCGCCGGAGCGATTATCACCCAAAGCGGCAATAAGCATATCAGCAAAATGGGCGGCTTGGCCAAAAAAATGCCCATCACTATGGCAGCCTTCACCATCGCCGCTATCGGGATTATCGGCTTGCCCCCGGTGGCCGGTTGGGTCAGCAAGTGGTACCTGGTGCAAGCCTTTTTCAGTCATCCCACGGGATTGAATCTTTTCTTCGGCTCGACATTCATTCTCAGCGGACTGATTGAGTTGGGTTACTTTACCCCGCCCATCTTTTTGGCCTATTTCAAGAAGCCTGAAGATAATGGCAATGGGCAGCCGGATCATGGTCATACCGCTCATGCCGCGGAACATAACGTCCATACCGCATCCCATAAACGGGAAGCCCCATGGACAATGCTTCTGCCCATTTCGGTTGCGGCGGTAATTTCTTTATTCTTAGGGATTTGGGGGTCATTGCCCCATTATTTGGCTAAAATGACGTTGACGGCTTTAAGTGGTAGAATGATTAATTTTTAACCACGAAGGACACGAAGAGCACGAAGGGAAAACAAGTTCGTAGTCCCAGCCCTTCAGGGCTGAACTTCAGGGCGTTAGCCCTGCAATTATGACTCTCAATACTTTCGGCGCTTCCATACGAACATACCTTTTTTTGCAGCCCTAAGGGGCTGAAAATACGTGGCTGAAGCCACGGGACTACGTTTTTTAAATATATAAATATCTATCTTTAGATGAACACTCTCATCTTTTCTTCGTGATCTTCGTGTGCTTCGTGGTTAATAAAAAACCTAAAGCTTTTTTACGCGGGAGGGATACAAGATGCTGCCTCAAGGATACGTATCCAGTTCATTGCCTTTTTGGGCGGTGCTGATTCCTTTGTTGGGCGCGGTGGGAATCGCTTTTGTTAAAGAAAAGCAGAGTAATCTTTACACCTATGGGGTGGCGGGGATCACCTTCCTGGTTGTAATAGTCATGTATCCGATGGTCGCCCAGGGTAACAAGTTATTTTTATTGGTGGATACTGGCTTACAGGTCAAGCTTGCCTTTATGGCCGATGGTTTGAGCATCCTGGCGGGGTTGATTTCGGTTACCGGCTGGCTGCTGGCCAGTGCCTTTGCCGTTGAATATATGCGCAGCGAGCATTCCTTGCGCCGCTATAATCTGTTCTCCCTGCTATCGTTGACCGGGATGATGGGTGTGGTCTTTACCGCCAACCTGTTTTCACTCTATATCTTCTTCGAACTGCTCAGCGTGGCCTCTTATGTGATGGTCATCCATGAAGAAACCAAGGAATCATTGGTGGCCGGTTTAACCTATCTCTTTATGGGAATTTGCGGCGGGCTGATTCTGCTTTTCTCCATCATTGCCACCTATGGTATTGTCGGCAGCGGGGATTTGTACCAAGTCCTCGGCGGTCTTAAGGGACATCCCCTTTTGCCTTATATCTTCTGGGGATATATCATCGGTTTTGGGGTCAAGGCCGGGCTTTTTCCGGTCCATGTCTGGCTGCCGGTGGCTCACCCGGTGGCGCCCTCTCCGGCCAGCGCCCTGCTTTCCGGAATCATGATCAAGGCCGGGGCTTACGGGATTTTCCGCACCATTTATACGATTATCGGGGTAGAGGTATTAAACCATAGCAATTTAATGTCCGCTCTTTTGATCTTAGCTCTGATCAATATTGTCCTGGGTTCGGCGGTGGCGATTCGCCAGACCGAGATTAAGAAGATGCTGGCCTATTCCAGCATCTCCCAAATTGGCTACGTCATTTTAGGGGCGGCCCTGCTTACCCCGCAGGGGATGATGGGAGGGATTCTCCACATCTTCAACCACGCCATAATCAAAATCACTCTCTTCTTGTGTGCCGGGGCTTTCATCCATCAGACCGGATTGCGCCAACTCAAGGATTTACGGGGAATCGGCAGCCGGATGCCCATTACCATGATTTGTTTTACCATGGCCGCTTTGTCCATGATCGGACTGCCGCCTTTCAACGGCTTTATCAGTAAATGGTTCCTGGCTTTGGGCGCCTTGGAGGTGCGTAAAGTGGGTTCTTACAGCGCCTGGGTGGGGATTACCTGTCTGGTGACGTTGTTATTGAGCAGTTTCATGAATCTGGTTTACTACGGCCCGATTATCTATGGCGGCTGGTTTACCGCTTCTAAAGCGGATAAACATGATCAGCAAAGCGCATTGGAAGGACACGGCAGCCATTCCGATACCAGCAAAAACGACGATCCTAATCTGTGGATGAAGATACCACTACTTGCTTTGGGGCTAAGCACCTTGTTTTTCGGGATCTTCCCGCAATTGCCGCTAAATCTGGCCCGGCAGATCAGCAGCTTGTTTTTTCATTGAGGAAAGTTATGTTTAAAGAGGTAGAATTGTCTGTTCGTTCTCAGCAGGTTATCCCCAAATGTTTTTATCAGGGATATGGTGTTAATTCAAAAACCAGATTTCCGATAACTTCATTCGGGAATGGCATTGTGGGAAGCATTTATTTGCTACCACAAGGTTTACCATAGAGGTATTTATCGTGATTTATACTACCGTCATCAGAGTCGCTGCTTCCAATACCTATAACTTTTTTAAGAGCTTTTTTTTGTTTTTCTACAAGTCTTTTAACCGCCTCCTCATCTTCATAAAGAGGAGTAATAACCAATTTAACCAATTCGTGTTCCGGGAGTTTTATTTTTTTGACTGGCTTAAAAACCCCGTTTTCGTATACGGCCTCGATTGTTTTTGGCATATGTTATCACCTCTATCCTGCAAAGGAATCTTAAAAATAGGCTACCAAAATGAAAAGGGAAAGTCAATCAGATTATTAGGATATGGGGAGGCGATAATATGTTGAAGGATAAAATAAAAATCTTTTTGTCATTGATTGTAGATATTATTTTTACCGGCAACGCCTATGCCTCAAGTCAGCAACACGGGGTGCATCATCAATCAGCGCCGTTTTTATATTATCTGCAATGGGGGGTCTTGCTGCTGATATGGTTCTTTGCGGTTAAATACTTGCGCAAGCGCTTCAAAAGAGCCAAAGTTGCCGTACATGCGCTGGAACACGCTGTTACCGAGGAAGAAGAGGGCGCACACCACGGCATCCATGTGGTGAAAGAGGCGATCGGCTTATCCCGGCTTTTCTGCCTGGTGGTGATATTTTTGTTTTTCAGCGATTACGCCGCATCGCTGCACGGGTATCATGAAGGTGTGGCTACAGCTATCTTGAAATTTGCCGTCAGATTCAGCCTGGGGATTGGTTTGACCGCTTTCGGGATTTTTGGGATGGATGAGCATTAGCAGGGTGGGTTGTGCCCGCCGTTAAACTCAATTATATTAACGTAGCGCAGACCTTTAGGTCTGCTTAGGGAGGCGGATTAATATCTTGCCTAGACATATACTTTTAAAGCTCATAAATTGTGATTTCAAAAATTGGGACAGAGACATAAAAACGAACGAGGGAATCTTGGGTTTCGTTCCTCAACCCAAACACAGGCAGGATGCCTGTGCTACCAAGAAAAGCGGGCGCAGCCCGTACCGGTAGCACAGGCATCCTGCCTGTGATGCGGGCAGCGCCCGCACAAAAGCGGCACACATAATGGAGGCCGGGGTTTTTACTTTTACGGCAAACATACAGGTTGAAATTTTGCCGAATAATAAATCGCAAATTATGAACTCATTAAGTATAACTTATTGAATCCTCTTTTCAAACCCGACGTCCATGCTAATCGTGCATGAGGGGCAGACCTGAAGGTCTGCACTACGACAATAAATTTACCTGATTCGATGTTTCGGTGTGGGGATACATCCGAAACACCCGATTGAAGACGGTGGGCACAGCCCACCCTACATCATAATTTGACAAAATAAGGGAAAACAGCCATGGGAAAGAAGAAATATTGGCTGATATTATTGCTGCTGGGGTTGTTTGTTTTTTGGAACGCCTTCCAAAGACCGGCGGCGTATGCGGTCACGCAATCGACCCATGTTCAGACTGCGGGACATGCCGCCGCACCGGGACATGGCGGAGGGCATACAGCCGCGTCAGGGCATGGTGACTCTCACGGTGCACACAACGCCCATCATGAGGAAGCATCCAAACAGCTTACCCCCACCGACAGCCCGATAGCCTGGCTGCCCTTGTTGTGCATCCTCCTGCCGATATTGGGAGGCTGCGCCGTTGTCGTCTGCCACCGCTCGGATTTCCAGCGTAATATTATCGTAGTGGGCACGGTTTTACTTACCGGCGGGATGCTGATTGCCATGTATCAGGCGGTGGTGCCGGGGATTCATCTAAACGGTCAGTTGTTTAAGGGGATTTATGCCTCGCTTAATTACTTACCCGGCTTCCCCCTGACCTTCAAGGTCGATCCGGCGGCTCTGACCGTCTGCCTGGTGACCGTCTTCCTGTGGCTGCTCTCCGGCATTTATGCCATTTCCTATATGACCATCGAGGAAAAACGCCCGCGCTATGAATTTTTCATGCTGGCCACCTTAGGCGCGGATTTGGGGGTAATGCTGGCCGGGGATTTTCTGACCCTGTTTATCTGCTTTGAAAGCTTGCTGATTTTCCCCTATGCCCTAATCGCCCACAAGGAGAATCCGGGAGCGTTAAGAGGGGCGAATATGTGCTTTTACCTGGGATCGGCTGCATCATTAGGCTTGCTGTGTGCCATCGCCCTTTTGGGCAGTTATACCGGGAATATCGCCATTGCCCCGATGGCTGCGGAATTGGCCAAACTGCCCGGTTATCTGCGCTACATCATCACCGCCCTGATGATTATCGGCTTCGGGGGCAAAGCCGGTCTGTTCCTGGAACATGTCTGGCTGCCCAACGCCCATCCGGTGGCGCCCACCCCGGCCAGTTGCCTGCTCTCCGGCGCCATGATCAAGGCCGGGGCTTACGGGATTTTCCGGGTGGCCTGCACCTTGTTTGCCCCGCCGCAAGGGATTTTCGCCGCTGCCCCCTGGGTGAACATGCGTTTTGTCGGTTACGCCGTGATTTGGGTGGGGATCATCGGCATGTTTCTGGCCGTGCTTTCCGCCTTGATTACCGCCAACTCTAAGCGAATGCTGGCTTTTCATTCGGTCAGCCAGATGGGTTATATCGTGATGGGCATCGGCTGCGCCGCCTATCTGGGGCCGGACGGGGCGATGGGATTTGCCGGGGCGCTCTATCATATTGTCAACCACGCTATCTTTAAGGCGGCCCTCTTTTTGGGAGTGGGAGCGGTCTATTATCGTACCCATGAATTGGATATGTATAAGCTGGGCGGACTGTGGCGCAACATGCCGGTGGTTTGTGTCGGGCTGTTTATCGCCGCCTGCGGGATTGCCGGAATCCCCGGTTTCAACGGCTTTGCCAGCAAGACCCTGCTGCATCACGCTATAATTGAAGCCTATGAGCACTCGGCGCATTATTCGGCCAACGGCCAGCCCGATTTCAAGTTGCGCATCGCTGAGGTGATCTTCATGATCACGGCAGGCGGAACTTTTGCCTCCAACATGAAACTGTTTGCCCTGACATTTTTGCGCAAGCGTCCGGAAAAATATGAGGACGTCCTGCCCGCGCCCTTGCCGATGCGGATTGCCATAGTGATGGTTTCCACCGCTATCTTGTTTATCGGCTTAAATCCCAACTGGATGCTGGAATATTTTATCGGCCCGGCTCTGGCCTATTTCAACTACAATCCAACCTCTCATCCATATCATTTGATTTATAATACTCACGCCCTACCGGGGGCGATGCACTCCATTATTCCCATTCTTTATCCCATCGGGAAAGAGATTGCCGATGCCGCCTCACAGGTGACCCATAATCTGTTGGGCGGGGGTACCGCGGTAATGATGGGCGGGATGTATTTTATCATCGGACTGCGTTTCGGGCTGTTCCATATCGTGGTGCCGCAGAGTAATCTTTTTGAACAGTATTATTTAAAGGCTTATCACGGCTTCAAATGGGTCTGCATAAATATTATTTCAACCGCCTCTGCCATGATTGATCCCTTATTGCCTAAGCTATTAATCGATACCTGGCAGCCCCTAACCTTTCCCTTGTTCGAAGTCTCCAAGGTTTTCGACCGCCTGATCCCCTCGCTTTTCGTCGATTTATGGCTACCTCTGACCAAACCGATCAGCAAAATCTCCGGGGCCTTTGAGAATGCCATTACCGGTGCGGCTTATAAAGTAGGCTATCGTGAGGAGAAAACCACCCCTTGGATCAAAATGCCCTTCTCCGGCCATAAGCGTTCGCGCTTTATAGATCGCTTTATAGATGGGGTGGAAGAAAAATTGCAGCAGCAGGGGGATGAAATTCGCTTCAAGTTTGAGTTTCACGAGAAAAAAAGCGGTGCCACCTGGCAAATGCTGGCGGCGGCATTATATCTGGCCTTCTCCAAAATGGCGGCAATATTTGATAAAGAGGTAATCGACGGGGTTGTCAACGGATTTAGCCAATTGATTTTTTATATCAGCAAATTCTTTTCACTGTTCGATAAATATGTCATCGACGGAGCGGTAAATGAAATCGCTAGCGTAGTGGATTATTTCAGCGGTACCTTCCGCAGAATCCAAACCGGAGCGGTGCAAAATTACCTCATGGCTATGCTGGTGGGATTGATTGCTATCGTGACTTTATTTTTGATAAAGGTTTTGGGGGTGGGGTTTTCGGGGTGGTGATATTTCCCTGCCGTAATACCAGGGCAAAAGCCTATACTCCTAAACCGGACAAGCCGGAACCAAAAAGGTTAAGACAACGAAGAAACCACGGAAACACAGAATGGCGGAAGCACGGAAAAAGAAATTAATGTTTTTTGTCCTTTCCGTGTCTCTGTAATTCCGTGTTTCTGTGGTTAATATAACTAGCGACAATTATTGAAGTTGCAAGAGATTTTGCTCAACTTTTGTCAAGATTGAAGTCGTAAGAGACTAAATTCTTTCTGTTGTCAAAACAACTTACGGTGTACTATCTGTTGCAAAACATATCGACGGATTTCCTGGGGTTTGGGCAGGTCGGCAACAAGTTTGCCTTGTTTGATGAGGGGTTTGAGCAGGGCTTCGCATTGACCGCTGCAATTATAACATCTGTCGCCGGAATGGTGAGCGGGTAAAACTTTGGTCTGACCACACTTCCGGCAGCGCCAGACCTGTTTGCGCCCGGAATCCTTGCCTTTTTTGGCGATGGGCAGATCGTCTATTTCCACAATGTCGAAGGAGAAATTGACCACCGGGGCGTTGCTGATGGATGTGCCTACCCCGTATGCGTCCGCTCCCTCGTTCAGACCGGCTATCTGATATTCGTCCAGGCCGCCGCTGACAAAAAGCTTGACATGATTAAAGCCGCGGTAATCCAACTCCCAGCGTACCTCTTTTAAGATTTGCAGTAAATCTCCGCGCCGGGATGCAGGGGTATCCAGGCGGATGCCGTACAGATTCTCTCCCATGGCCTGGGCTACTTTGAGGGCTTCCACCTTTTCATCGCCCAGAGTATCGATTAGGACTACCCTTTTAACCGCCGGTTCGATTGCCTCATGAAAAGCCAGCGCCGCCTCGGTGGTATCGCCAATCAGCAAGATCAGGGCATGGGGCATAGTTCCCCGCGCCGGTTCGCCGATCATCTCGCCGCTTTTGACTACCGCCACCCCGTCGCAGCCGCCGATATAAGCGTTGCGTTCGATCATGGGGGCTAAGGCCGGGTGCATCCGGCGCGCCCCGAAGCTCAAGACCTGACGCTGTCCCGCCGCCTTTTTGCAGCGCGACGCCTTTGTCGCTATCCCTGATGCTTGACATAGTAAACCCAACAAGGCGGTCTCATAGACGCAATAATCCAGGTACATTCCTTCCAGGACTACCACCGGCTGACCGGGATCGAAGAGAGTTCCTTCCGCATAAGCATAAACATCGATAGGCAGGTCACGTAAAAGCCAGGCCAACTCCTCCACACCGGCCAATACGCCCCAACTCCATTCAGCGGGTGTACCCTTAAGAGTAACCTCAGCCACCGCGCGCTTATCTATCCCTTTAGCGCGCAACACCTGCCCGGTGCGGATAAAATACATGTCGGTGATTTTGCCGGATTTTATGTCTTGACTATCGGCGATGTGGAACATGGTTCTGAAAGGACGAAGGATGAAGGCGGAAGGATGAAATTAAATTTCTTTTCCACCTTCTGGTTTTAATTGTTTCATACGCGTGTTTTTTACACAAGTAATGAGAATAGCCATTAATTCATCGGCTTCAGCCATTAAACCATTAAGTCGTTGCTGTGGAATAATGTCGGCGTCAACGAGCAGTTCCATCCAGTATTTACTTTCTTCCAGCTTTTGCAGCCCGCCTTCTATCTTGCTAATAAATTCGGCTTTGGAACGTCCCCGCGTTGCCTCGCGAAAATGTGCGCCCACTGAAGTTGCAGAACGCAGCAATTGCTTGCCGATAACTTGTGCTTCCGTTATTTTGGGAAGAGCGGAATACAGCCTAATAACCCGCAATGCAAAAGCCTTTGTCCTATCCTTCAAATTTGCAGATTTTTGTTCTTCCACACAAAAAACCTTTGGCAGCGTTCTCAATCAGAGACCCGAAGCGTCATTGCGAGGCAGCCGATATGCCGAAGCAATCTCATCCACACGCATGGAGATTGCTTCGCTCCGCTCGCAATGACACTTTGGGGTCTCCCTATTGCTACGCGACCAAACCTTTGAAAGGATGAAGGATGAAATAAATCATTTTCCCACCTTTCGCCTTCATCCTTCCGCCTTTATGCCGGTTGTTTAGCCACCAAAGCCTTATCGATCACATCATCGACAGTCTGGGCCAGGATGAAATTCATATGCCGCTTGACATTATCCGGAATATTTTCCAGGTCTTTTTCATTCTCTTCGGGAAGGATCACGGTGTCGATTCCGACCCGGCGGGCCGCCAGAACCTTGGATTTGATGCCCCCGACCGGCAATACCTTGCCGCGCAGGGTAACTTCGCCCGTCATAGCAATATCTTTACGTACCGCCCGCCCGGTCAGCGCGGAAACCAACGCCGTGGTCATGGTTACCCCGGCGGACGGGCCGTCTTTGGGGATAGCCCCGGCGGGCACGTGGATATGAATATCGTTTTGGGCATAAAAACTCTCGTCGATGCCCAATGTCCCCGAACGGGAACGGGTATAACTCAAGGCTGCCTGAGCCGATTCCTTCATGACGTCGCCCAAATGACCGGTAAGAATCAGACTGCCCTTGCCCTTCATAATCGTGGCTTCCACATGGATAATGTCACCGCCTGACTCCGTCCAGGCCAAGCCGGTGGCCACACCGACCGTATCCTGCTTGTTTTCTGTCTCCCGGATAAATTTAGGTATGCCTAAATATTTATTGATGTTATTTGCGGCTACATGGGTGATGACAGTTTTACCTTCGGCTACTTCTTTAGCGACTTTACGGCAGATCGTTCCAATCTCCCTTTCCAGATTGCGCAACCCGGCTTCTCTGGTGTAAAACTCGATACCCTTTTTCAGGGCGCTGTCGCTTAAATTGAGTTGCGCATCGGTAATCCCGTTTTCCTTCAATTGTTTGGGAATAATGAACTGACGGGCGATCTTGAGTTTTTCTTCCTCGGTATACCCGCTTAAATAGAGGATTTCCATCCGGTCTCTGAAAGCCGGTTGGATGGTATCCAATATGTTAGCCGTCGTGATGAACATAACCTTGGATAAATCGAAAGGCACACCCAGATAATGATCGCTGAAAGCGAAATTCTGCTCCGGGTCGAGCACTTCCAGCAAGGCCGCTGACGGGTCTCCCCGGAAATCAGCCCCGATCTTATCCACCTCGTCCATCATAAAGACCGGATTGTTGGTGCCGGCCTGTTTTATGCCCTGAATAATCCTGCCGGGCAAAGCGCCGATATAGGTGCGCCGATGACCGCGGATTTCCGCTTCATCCCGCACGCCGCCCAAAGAGATACGCACGAATTTACGCCCCAGGGCGCGGGCAATTGAGCGTCCCAGCGAGGTTTTCCCCACTCCGGGAGGCCCGACGAAGCACAAAATCGGCCCCTTCATGTTCGGCGATAATTTGCGTACCGCCAGATATTCCAGGATTCTTTCCTTCACCTTTTCCAGGTCGTAATGATCTTCGTCCAGCACCTTGGCCGCCTGCTTGAGGTCAAGCATATCCTCGGTGCTTTTTGACCAGGGGACTTCAACCAGCCATTCGACATAGCTCCGGATAATACCGGCTTCCGCTGCATCCGGGTGCATTTTGGAAAGACGGCTCAATTGCTTGTCCGCCTCTTTTTGCACGAGTTCCGGCATTCCGGCTTCGGTAATCTTCTTAGTTAGTTCATTGATTTCCTCGGTATGCTCATCATTCATCCCCAACTCATGCTGGATCGCCTTCAATTGCTGGCGCAGGAAATATTCGCGCTGGTTTTTGTCGATTTCTTCCTTGGCCTGAGTCTGGATCTTTTGCTGAACGGTAAGAATCTCGATTTCCTTGGCCAAAAGCTCGCTTACCGTGCGCAGGCGCTGTACCGGATCGACTATTTCCAATACCTGCTGGGTGTCGACGGTGTTCAAACTAAGATTGGACACCACCAAATCGGCCAGTCGTCCCGGCTCGTTAACATTATTGGCGATGACCACTACATCAGGCATAACCATCCGCCCCAGGTTGACGATGCGTTCCAGTTGAGCGCGGACGTTGCGCATTAGGGCTTCCACCTCTACCGGTAATTCGGCCATCTCTTTTTCCGGTATTTTATTTACCCGGACTTTATAGAAAGGATTGGTTTGGATATAATCAATGATTTGCGCCCGCATCAGGCCCTGCACCAAAATCTTGACCCGGTTATCGGGTAATTTGAGCAGACGCATGATCATGGAAATGGTTCCGAAATTATAAAGATGCTCCGGCTGCGGGTCATCCACTTCCGGTGTTTTTTGCGTGGCCAGCATGATGATTCTTCCCCGGCTGATGGCGTCATCAACCGCCCGGATAGACTTTTCCCGGCCAACGAAAAGAGGCAGAATGGTGTAGGGATACATCACAATATCCCTAACCGGTAGGAGGGACAGTTCCACCGGGAGATGCAAATCATCGCTTCCCTTATTCTGCTCAGCCACAAAAACCTCCTTGTTACCGCTGTTTAGTTGTTATTTACAAGTTATTGTTGTGCCGGTTAATTCATTGATATTCAGCGCTTTTAAATAGTCGCCGAATTCATCTGCCAAATCCGGCCTTCTTAAGGCAAATTCCACGGTTGCCTGCAAAAAACCCAAAACATTTCCGGTATCATATCTTTTGCCCTTGAATTCGCAAGCATATATACAACGGCTTTTGAGCAAGCGCTGCAAGCCGTCCGTCAATTGAATTTCCTGCGATTTATCAGGAGCGGTTTCCTCCAGAACATCGAAAATATCCGGAGTCAGAATATAGCGACCGATAATCGCTAAATCAGAGGGCGCATCTTCCGGTTTGGGCTTTTCCACCAAATCCAGCACCTGATAGACGTTATCCTCTAACAGACGCCCGTGGATAATCCCATAACTGCTCGTTTGAGACCGGTCTATTTTTTCCACCGCTAAAACCGGGCAATGATATTTTGCGTATACATCGATTAATTGTTTTAAACAGGGAACTTCAGAATGAACAATATCGTCTCCCAAAAGCACGGCAAAGGGCTCATTTCCTACCAGGCTTCGGGCGGTCAGGATGGCGTGCCCCAATCCCAGCGGTTCTTTTTGTCTGATATAGGAAATCGGCACCTGATCGGCAATCTCACGGGCTTTGTGTACCTGCTTGAGCAGTTCGTGTTTGCCTTTGCGCTCCAATTCATGTTCTAATTCATATGATTTGTCGAAATGGTCTTCAATCGCCCGTTTACCGCGTCCTGTGACTATCGAAATGGTCTTTATTCCCGAAGCTACCGCTTCTTCCAACACATATTGTATAATCGGTTTATCCACCAAGGGAAGCATTTCCTTGGGGGAAGCCTTGGTGGCAGGTAAAAAACGTGTGCCTAACCCGGCGGCGGGGAAAACTGCTTTGGTTACTTTGGTATTGCTCATCTTCACTCCCTTTCTTAAGGAAATGTTAAATCATCCCTTAAAGAAAGTCAAGTCTTTATGCTGACTTATACTAATTCGCTATCAAGGTTAATGTAGAGCGGGAGTTCATCTCCCGTAAGCAGGCGCTGCAAACGGGGGATAAACCCCCGTGCTACAAATTATTCTTCAATGTTTGATAGCGAATTGGTATCAATTGGCAACAGGGTCAAAAAAGTACCGGCGAATCTGTTTCCTGATTTATATTCTTTTCTTAAACACTATCACCCGATCGTCCCCCCAAAAATGGAAATATGCGGTCGAGCGAAATACCGTATACATTTGCTGGAAGCGTTTTTCCGGGACTAATGAGTTTTTGACGAAAGCTTCATAGGTGACGATATATTCCGGCTGCCGCTCATAAATTAAACCCGGCGGGACGGCGTTGTTACCCATAACCTGTTCTTTTTTCAACGGGTAATAGTTCACCGCTTCCGGGCTAATCAAACCGACGGTATCCAGAATCCTCCCCTTGGAATAATAGCCGAAAGTCCCGATTTCCGGCAAGGCGATCGAGGTGTTTTCATTTATATATCGGTTTAGGTACAAAGCGGTTTGCCTAAACAAGTCTTCCCGCATTTTCTGGCGGGGGCAGTCAAGGGGATGCAGCCAGGCCGGGTCATAAGTTCCCCGGCAAATGTCTGTTTTTCCCCACATCGCGGGGATTAAATTATAATGGTGAAATTGACTGATGATTATAAAACTAAATGTTAAAATGGTAAGAGGTTTTTTCAGAAAGCTGCTAACTGCGAGATTTCTTACTATCCAATTTAATGCAGAATATATGCCCGCCAAAACGAATATGATTAAAAACGGCTCAATCGGGGCAATATAGCGGGGGGCGTACAGCGGATTGGCTATAATGAAGATGAGCAGATAGGCAAACGGGTAAGCCAGGAACAGATAAGTAAAGCCGGTTCGTTTAAGATTGGCTAACCCGATGATAATAAAAAATATAACAGCCGCTCCCGAAACAGCGTGTTCTTTTACTTCCCAAAACTTAAAAAAGTAACCCCAAAAACTGCGGCGCAAATGCCGCCAATAATATTTGACAAACAGCCAGGGATAGGTTTCATACGCCTGGCTTTTGGCAATCAGCGTCTGGGGGATGGGGCTGCCGAATTTATATCCGGCAAATACCAGCCAGGGAAGAGTCAGCGTAAGGATAATCAGCAGATATTTCCCTATTTTTTCGGGTGCGGTAAGGATTAGATATGCCGATACCGCCGCTGCCAGAATCAATCCGTCGGGACGGGTCAGTAAATGCAGCGCGCTATAACAGGCCGCTTTGCCGATAGCGTCACGGGAAATATAATATAAAGCCGCAAGGGCGGTCAGGATATAAAGCGGGGGTTCCATCCCTAATTTGGTTTGAATGGTGATGGCCGGATTGAGGGCAAAGAGCAAAAGTGCCGAATTTAACAATAAATCGTTATCCGGCAATAATTTTTTCCCAATTTGCCGTAGAAAATAAAGGGATGCAAGATTACAGGTTATATTAAAAAGAAGAGAAATCCATAACAGATATTTTAACCCGAAAGGGAAGGTCAAAACCGCTAATATCATGGTGTAAAGAGGGGTAGTGGTACCCAGCACACTTTCCCCCGGATTATAGACAAACCCGTTACCGTTAAGCAGATTTTTTACATAGCGGTAGGTAATGTACGCATCATCACCGGGGTGCGGGCCGCCATAAAGTTGGAGGACGATAAGGATTAGGGCGGGGAGGAGGAAAAAAGGAGAGTTGTCGGGATTTAATTTCAGTGTTTTTTGGGGATTATGGGTAAAAGTGTTTGTCATGTGCTTTTCACGAGAATAGCGTAACCCCCGATAAAAACATCCCCGAATGGCACGTTGAGAGCGGACAGCCAATTGTACCTGTTTGAACGCAACTTGGTATTAATCCTAAAACATCTTATTAGGAAAGTCAAACTACATGTTTCTGTCATACCAAAATAGAAATGTCCTATTTTAGCAATGATATACTTAATGAGTTCATAATTTGCGATTTATTATTCGGCAAAATTTCAACCTGTATGTTTGCCGTAAAAGTAAAAAAACCTTTGATTCCATTATGTGTGCCGCTTTTGTGCGGGTACGGGCTGCGCCCGCTTTTATTTGGTAGCACAGGCATCCTGCCTGTGTTTGGGTTGAGAAACGAAACCCAAGATTCCCTCGTTCGTTTTTATGTCTCTGTTCCAATTTTTGAAATCACAGTTTATGAGCTTTAAAAGTATAAAATAGCCTCTTTTTCAAGCACTGGATTCCCACTTTCGTGGGAATGACAACTAGAAAACAATATTATTTATCTATCTTCAGATGAATACTCTCGTTTTTTTATCTACCGAATTGCTTTGGCTTAAAGCTTAGCAGCAGCCTTCTATTTCGGGCAGTTGTAGCCTGGCAATCTTGGTGGAATTATCCTTTATAATTTTTGAAAACTGTTCATGGTCGTTGGCAGAGAGGATGCTGATGGCTTTGCCTTCTTTTCCCGCTCTGGCGGTTCTGCCGACTCTATGAATGTATTGCTTGCTGTCTGCGGGAATATCATAATTATAGACATGCGAAACACCCGCGATGTCAAGACCCCTGGCAGCCACATCGGTACATACCAGCACACGTATTTTTTTGCTGTTAAACCGGCTGATGGCATCGCTTCTTTGTTTCTGGGGAAAACCGCCATGGATAGCGTTAGCTTTTATCCCCATATTGTTCACGTTCCTGGCGACCAGGTCAGTAATCCGGCGTGAGTTACAAAAAACCATCGCCAGCCCGTCCTCTTCCTGCTTTAACAAGTGAGCCAGCAAGGGAAACTTCATGCTCTTGCTAACCTGATAATAAGTCTGGATTAGTTTTTGCGGGTCAACGGCAGTTTTTGTAAGAACATTAACCGCTTTTTTGGTATGTCTGGCCGCCAGGCTGGTTACCGCTTTGGTAAGGGTTGCCGAAAACAAGAGCGTTTGCCGGTCAGCGGGGCAGGTGCCGATTATTTCCTCGACATCCTGAATAAAACCCATATCCAGCATGGTATCGGCTTCGTCCAGAACAAGAGTTTTTACTTGGTCGAATTTAACGGTTCTCCTTCCGACATGGTCAAGAATTCTTCCCGGAGTGCCCACCACTATATCTGTGTCTTTTAATTGCACAATCTGCTGATTAATGGGGACTCCGCCATAAATAGCGGTAATTTTTAAGGGTTTATGTGCCGAAAAAACTTTCAGGTGTGCTGCCACCTGTTCGGCAAGTTCTCTGGTAGGCGTTAGAATTAAGGCTTGTACGCCTTGCCCCTTTACAGAGTTCTGAATAATCCCCGCTCCGAAGGCCAGTGTCTTACCGGAACCTGTTGAGGAGCCGGCTATTAGATCTTTTCCTGCCAGAGCCAGGGGGATAGCCTTTTCCTGTATCGGTGTGGGTTTTTCAAATTTTTGTTTTTTTAATGCTTTTAATAGCGGCTCTTCCAGGCCCAGTTCTTTAAAAGATTCGACCTCGATGTTGTCGAGTCCTAATTCTTTCAATAAACCTTCATCGTCCATATTAAAGTCAGCGTTCTTTTTCTTCATGCCTGCTTTGATTTTCAAAAGCTCTCCTTGTTCGAGGGCGCTTGCCCCGTATGGTTTTGTCTTAAGTGAGACGGCTTATCAGAATCAAAATATACTAAATAATTTTTGATACTTTAACTCTGCGTTAACTAGCGGTTACCTTTACAAGCCGGGATATAACAATAGCAGTCAAGCTAAATATATCAGCCGGTGGGGAACCAAAATGTTAGTTTTCTGAGAGTTCGAGGGGATGTTTAATCAATTTAGGCGGAATTCTTGAAGAAAGATACTCTATAAATTGGGAAGACCATCAAAATAGAGGGTTCAACTAAAATGATAAATTTCTATAACTCGCTAAAACCAACAATAAACTATTCTGTTTATAGTATTACATTTAAATCATTCTGTCAAGCTAAATTTTTGGTAGCGTTTTCAATAGGAGCCCTAAGCGTCATTGCGAGCGGAGCGAAGCAATCTCTGGTTCTGTGCGTCTGAGATTGCTTCGGCGATACGACTGCCTCGCAATGACAACACCTCAACTTAATGGCATTAGGGGCGAGGTCTCCCCACCCCTGGTACAAATTAACCGTTCAATCGCAGTTTTTGCTGTTCGCTGTTCTGATTATTTATCAAGCTTAACCCTTGTTTTAATTTACTCAAATCTTCCGCCAGCAGGTTAAGCTTTTCTTCGATACTGTCGATATGCCGGACAAGCTCC
>JACRJN010000092.1 GCA_016235675.1 Candidatus Schekmanbacteria bacterium | reverse complement strand
AGCCCTTCAGGGCTGAACTTCAGGGCGTTAGCCCTGCAATTATGACTCTCAATACTTTCGGCGCGTTCCATACGAACATACCTTTTTTTGCAGCCCTAAGGGGCTGAAAATACGTGGCTGAAGCCACGGGACTACGTTTTTTAAATATATAAATATCTATCTTTAGGTGAACACTCTCGTGGCCAAATATTTGGCTATATCCATCAACATGTTCCCGAGTTCTTTTCTTCTGTCTTCATTTTTCATTCAGCCTTTCCGCCTTTTTATTAATTATCCCACCACCGCCCCGGTGGTCGCTGAACTGACTGTTTTGGCATAGCGGCGCAGATAGCCGCTTTTGATTTTAGGCTCCGGTGCGCTCCATAAAGCTTTGCGCCGGGCCAGTTCCTGGTCGGTCACGTTTAGATCCAGACGGCGGGCGGGGATGTCGATGCTGATGATGTCGCCTTCGCAAATTAATGCAATCGGCCCGCCTTCCATGGCCTCCGGCCCGATATGACCGATGCAGGGGCCGTGAGTGCCACCGGAGAAACGACCGTCGGTGATCAGGGCCACGCTTTCGCCTAAGCCCATACCGACTAAGGCCGCGGTGGGGGAGAGCATCTCGCGCATACCGGGGCCGCCTTTCGGCCCTTCGTAACGGATAACGACAATATCGCCCGCCTTGATTTGCGAGGCCATAATGTCTTTGATCGCCTCTTCTTCGCTGTTATAAACCCGGCCTGGGCCGGAAAAGCGTTTCATCTTCTCCGAAATCGCCGATTGTTTGACTACCGCCCCGTCGGGGGCGATGTTACCCCTCAATACGGCAATGCCGCCTTCGGCATGGAATGGATTGTCCAGGGGACGGATGATGTCCTCGGAGACCACGCAGCCGCTTTCAGCTAACTGTTTAATGCTCTGCCCGCTCACGGTGGGATTATCGATCAGGCTGTCTTGGAAGCGGTTTAAAATCGCCCCGATGCCGCCGGCAAAATCCAAATCTTCCATAAAAGCCTCACCGCCGGGTAACAGGCTGGTGATATGCGGAGTCTTGCGGCTGATGCGGTCGAAATATTCCAGGGGCAGATCGACTCCGGCTTCATGGGCGATGGCCGGAATGTGCAAAACGGTATTGGTCGAACCGCCCAGCGCCATGTCTACGCGGATGGCATTCTCAAAAGCGGCCTGGGTCATTATTTTTTTAGCGCCGATATTGTCCTGCACCAATTGGACAATCTGATAGCCGCTTTCAAAGGCGATACGCCGCTTGCGGGCTGATACCGCCAGAGCCGTGGCGCATCCCGGTAAAGACATGCCCAAAGCTTCAGTAACGCAGGCCATGGTATTGGCGGTATATAAACCCTGACAGGCTCCCGCTCCGGGGCAGGCTTCCATTTCCAGAGCCGTCATTTCCTCCCGGCTGATGTCGCCCCGCTGACAGCGTCCGACCGCTTCGAAGGTGTCGCGTACCAAAGATAAGCGCCGCATGTTATGCCGTCCGGAAAGCATCGGCCCGGCGGTAACCACGATGGCCGGAATATCCAGGCGAGCCGCCGCCATCAACATACCTGGGGTGATTTTGTCGCAGTTGGTTAAAAGTATCAGGCCGTCCAAAGCGTGAGCGATAGTTACGCATTCAATGCTGTCGGCGATTAATTCGCGCAGGGGCAGGGAATAGTGCATCCCTTTATGTCCCATGGCGATCCCGTCGCAAATGGCCGGTACGCCGAAGATAAAGGAGGTGCCACCGCCGCTGTGAATCCCCTTTTCGATAAAACGTTCCAGTTCACGCATACCAGTATGCCCCGGCACCAGATCGGTAAAACTGCTGACAACGCCGATAAACGGCGCATCCAGCGATTTTTTGCTGACTCCGGTAGCAAATAACAGCGCTCTTTGCGGCGCTCTTAACAATCCCTGCTTAATTCGTTCGCTGTTCATAGACAAAGATTCCCGTGCTCCTTTTCATAATTAGAGATTATTTCGTACAGCTTATCCTTGATTTTTAACTTCTTTTTCTTCAATTCGGCTTTTTTCAACTCATCCTCCGGCGATGTGAAGGTTAGATTAGCGATGTCGTCTAATTCCTTCTCATACTGATGATGCTTTTCTTCCAGGCGTTGGAACTCATCATTTTCTTTGCGCAATATGTTTCTGATTTGACTTTCGTTCATCTTTAGCCCTCCATTTGGAAGCCAGAGGTTGGTTAAGAATTTTACATCCTAATAAAAAATTATACGGTGTGAAAAATACCTTGTCAAGGTAAAAGCCATGAAGTATAGTAAGCTTTTATTAAGAAAACAAAAAAGGCTATAGACTTTGGGCTACAGGGACTGTGCCGCAACTCCCAAAATGTCATTCCCGCAGAAGCGGGAATCCAGAAGTTCTTGAAAAGACTAGATTCCCGTTTTCACGGGAATGACATTTTGAGAGCTTTTGGGGTTTGCAAGCAGTTGCGGCACAGCCCCTAAAGCCTGAAGCCTAAACCGGAGGTTTAAACAATGAAAGTTTTAGTAATCGGCAGCGGCGGACGTGAACATACGCTGATCTGGAAAATCAAAAAAAGTCCCTTGGTGGATAAAGTATATTGCGCTCCCGGAAATGCCGGAATTGCACAAATTGCTGAGTGTATCCCCCTGGCGGTATCGGATTTATCCGGGTTATTGGATTTTGCCTGCACCAAATCAATCGATCTTACCGTGGTCGGGCCGGAATTGCCCCTGACACTGGGAATCGTCGATGAATTTAACCGTAACGGGTTAAAAATCTTCGGTGTAAACAAAAAATCGGCGCAATTAGAGGGCAGCAAGGTATTCATGAAAGAACTGATGAGTAAATACCGCATCCCCACCGCCGGTTTTCGGGTTTTTACCGATGCTCAATTAGCCAAGGATTACGTGAGACAAAAGGGAATGCCGCTGGTTGTCAAGGCGGATGGACTGGCTGCCGGTAAAGGGGTGGTTGTCTGCCGTAAAGAGGCGGAAGCCAGGCAAGCTATCGATGAGATTATGGAGCGCCGGGTTTTCGGCGCGGCCGGGGATAAGCTGATTATCGAGGATTGCCTGGCGGGGGAGGAGGTTTCCTTCCTGGCCTTTACCGACGGCAAGACGGTTTTGCCCATGGTTTCCGCCCAAGACCATAAGGCGATATTCGACGGCGACAATGGGCCGAATACCGGCGGTATGGGGGCTTATTCGCCCGCCCCGCTTGTCGATGACAACCTTTATCATAAAATAATGGAACGGGTAATGCTGCCTACGGTCAAGGCTCTGGCTGCCGAGGGCTATGATTATCGCGGGGTTTTGTACGCCGGTTTAATGATAATTGGCGGGGAACCGTATGTCTTGGAATTCAACGCTCGTTTCGGCGATCCGGAAACGCAGGTGATTGTACCGCGTCTTGCTTCGGACATCGTGCCTGTTTTTCAGGCGGTCATCGAAGGTAAATTAGCTGAAATTGAGTTGAACTGGCGAACGGAGGCGGCGGTTTGCGTGGTATTGGCTGCCGGAGGCTATCCGGGAAAATATGGCAAAGGCGATTTGATCGGCGGCTGGGATAAATTCGATAATTCGGGCGATTTATTACTTTTCCACGCCGGTACCGCAAATCGTGAGGGCGGGATAGTAAGCGCGGGAGGCCGCGTATTGGGGATTACCGCTTTGCACCATGATTTAAAACAGGCGATAGCGTCAACTTATACAGGTATCGAAAAAATTCAATTTAAAGATATGTATTATCGAAAAGATATAGGGCATCGGGCTATTCGGTGATTAATTTAACCCAAGTCGCTGCTCACGGGAATTTTTGGATATATGATACCAAGTTGCAATCAAACAGGTAAATTTATTGTTGTAGCGCAGACCTTCAGGTCTGCCCCTCAGCCAAAACATTTATTAATATGCGTAGTCCCAGCCCTTCAGGGCTGATCTTCATGGCATTAAGCCATGCAATCACAACTCACAAATGGTTAAATCTTCTCTATAATTCAGGCTGTTCCGGATGAACCTACCGTTAGTCTCAGCCTAAGCTGAAAATGCGTGGCTAAAGCCACGGGACTACATTGCTGTCCGGTGATTAACGCTGCCCACGGGAATCTTTGGATATATGAATATTAACCCATAGCAGAACAAACAAAACATCGTTTGATTTGTTCTGGTTAAACAAGATTTTTATTTTTTATTTTATTTAACTTACACGATATGATTACAGTTAACTTATGGAGTTTGAAGAGATAATAAGCTTTATTAAAATATGGAAATAAATCAAACAGCGTTTTCCCGAGTTTTTTTCTTATCTAACCTGCTTCTTTTTGCTTGACAAATTTGTCGCTTAGTGATAAAAACTTTAACCCAATAGGTATTGGTTGTATTTTACGGTCATAAATTACGGAAATGCAGGAGTGGTTACATGAGCCAGCATCACCACCATGATGAACACGGTCAAAAAGAAAGCGCCTTACTTAAAATCCTGGAAAAGGAAAAAGAGTTGGAGGACGCGATAGCCGCAGCAAAAATTGAAGCCGATCGGATTATCCGCGATGCCCAAACAAAAGCGACTGAGATGGTAAATTCCGCCAAAAGAGAGGTAATGACGGTGGAACAAGCCGTATTGGCGGCCAGAACCGGTCAGACGGTCAAAAAGAATGTTATCGCCGATTGGGAAAAGGCCGAAGCGGAAGAAGTGAAGAAAAAGCTCGCGGCTAATTCTTCTAAAGCTGTGGCCATGATTATTGAGGCGGTATTGCCTGAATAATTTCTGAGAATAAAATCGAATAAATTGTTTTACTGTCGTAAGTGATCATATTTGAGGAGGTTACTATGATCCAAAAAATGGATAAAATACAAGTAATTGCTCCGCGCTCAATAATGTCTGAACTGATACAAAAGGTTTATGACTTCGGTTGTTTGCACGTGGAAAATCCGGTCGGGGAAGAGCATGGCGCAGTGGGGTCGTTAAAAACCGCGCAACTGACGGAACAGGAAGCCGGGCAAGTCAAACAATTAGAGAATATGTCGGCACAAGCCGAGGATATGCTGACCTTTTTTTCACAGGAATTAGAGATTAGCGAACTCAGTCCGGGGAAGTCAGGCGATGAGGGAATTTTAAAGAAGTCTGTGGCTGAAATAGCCGGATATGTAAAGAGTCTTACGGACGAATTTAACAGTTTGAAGCGTCAGCCTTCTGAGTTGAAGCGGTCACAGAATGACTCAGATGATTTAGTAAAAACGTTCAGCGGGTTAGCGGAACAGGCTAAAGGCGTTACAGGCAAAGAATTATTGGCCTTATCTTTAGTTAAAAAAGAAGGGATTGTCGATTTAGTCAAGACCAAAGCCCATAATTTAAGCGAAGGTAAATCTGAGGTTTTCAGCACGGATTTAGATGCTAAAAATGTCGCGGTAATAATCGCCGCTCCCGTTCAATATCTGGCTAAAATTAAGACCGAATTAACCAGGGAAGAAGGGATAAAATATCCTTTTTCTGAAGAAAATAGCGGGGGATCGCTGAAAGATGTATTAGAGAATGCCACCGTCGCCGCCGTCGTTAAAAAAAAATCGGCTCTGCCGGGCGAATTAAAGGCATTAGATTCCCAAATGAAGGATTTTGGCAGTCGTAATCAGGGCATTTTAAAGAAAATCCAGGCAAAAGCTGCCGAAGAATTATCCTTATATGGTGTTGTTGACAAGTTTGCCGAAACTAAATTTACCTTTGTAATACTGGGTTGGATTATCGATGAAAAGCTGGATGCTTTCAAAAAGATGATTAAAGACTCTTTTGGAAATAAAGTAATTATCGAGGAGTTGGATATAAAAGAAGCGGAACATAAGAAGGTTCCGGTAGCCTTAAAAAATAATGCCTATTCCAAACGTTTCGAAGTTTGCTTAAGCGCTTTCCGCGCTCCGCTTTACGGCGGTATCGATCCTACCAGATTGCTTTCTATTTTCTTTCCTATTATTTTCGGCATGATATTAGGCGACATTGGCTATGGGCTGATTGTTCTGCTTATCGCATTAGTTATTAAGGGTAAGGGTAAAACCAATAAAGCATTGGACGATGTGGGCTTCGTGTTGCTTGTATGCTCAATTTCTTCAATCGTTTTCGGTTTTCTCTTCGGAGAAGTGCTGGGCACTCTGGGACATTTCTTCGGTCTGCGCCCGATTCTGGTCAATCGTGAACATTTTCCCGATCTGATGAAGCCCTTTGCCTTAACTGTCGGCTTCGGGGTGTTTCATATAGTAGTCTCTTTATGTTGTAAGGCGTATATTTCTTATAAACACCACCACAGCGTAAATGCGCATGTGGTCGAAGCGGTATCGACAATAGTGATCATTTTTACTTTGATTGCCATGCTGCTGATTGGTGCCGGTGTTATGCCTTCCGGTTTGATGCTGCCCGTCGGAATTATCGCGGTGGCGGCCTTGATAGCTTTGGCATGCAGCGGTGGAATCGCGGGCACATTGGAAATCTTCGGCACAATCGGCAACATTCTCTCCTATGCCCGTATTATGGCGATTGGTATGCAATCGGTAATTATGGCCATGGTAGCCAATATTATTGCCGTCAAAGCACCCTCCGTCGTCATCGGTCTTTCATTGTGTATTCTGATACATGTGATAAATTTAATGCTGGGTTTGGTCGGGCCTACAATACATGGTTTAAGATTGAATTTTGTGGAATCGTTCACAAAATTCGTCAAGCTTGAAGGTATAAGATATAAACCCTTTGGTAGAGGAGGTGAAGAAATTGCTTAAGAAATCTTTGGTTTTATCGTTTGTAATGGCTATGCTGTTGGCGTTTTTGGGAACCGGCTTGTCCCTTCCCGCGTTAGCTAATATCGGGATGGCGGAAGCCAGCGAAGGGGCTGCCGCCGGTACAGTAAAGGCCGCGGGTAATGAATGGACACCCGGTATTAAAGCGATAGCTGCTGCTATTGCCATTAGTTTCTGTGCCCTCGGGACAGCTTTAGCTCAGATGAAAATCGGAGGTGCTGGCGCTGGTGCAATTGCAGAACGTCCGGAAACAGCGGCTATGTTCATCGTTTTAGTGGCCATCCCGGAAACAATCGTCATCTTGGGATTCGTTATCGCCGCCATGTTGATTGTTCTCTAAAATTGACGCACTTAAATACCGTTTCCTTAAGACGTAGCGCAGGGCAAAAGCCTCAGCTTATGGGGTGGCTCTGGCGGGAACGAAGGAGCAGACCTAAAGGTCTGCGCTACGTTAAGTGAACAACAGATAAAATTAATGGATACAGTGGTTAGCGGGCATATTTGCCGAACTAACCGCTGTATCCGGCATTGGCACAATGGCTCCCGAAGCCAGGATTAGAGTCAGTCGGTGCGTTGTACAAACAGGTTAACCGCTACATTAATTTAATTTAAAGTGTCCCTCATCGCGAAGGCACATACCGGTGCCGGATGAGGACTTGGGGTTGGATATGTCAGAGGTTGGGATTTTAGAGGTTATTCAGGAACAGATTGGTTTGGCGCGGGAGAAGATTTTACAAGCCGCATCCCAACAGGCCAATGAAATATTGCAAAAGGCGGAATTTGAAGTAAAACGTCTGAACGAAGTTATTGCCGAGAAGAAAAAAATTCAGGCGAAAACAACCCAGATAAAATGTGTTTCCCCGCTGGTGTTGAATGTTAAGCAGGAAGGGATGACGCAGGTTTTTGACAGCGCTTTAAAAGAATTGAATAATTTGCGCAGCCAGCCGAATTATGCCCAAGTGCTGGAAAAGCTGATGGCCGAGGCGTATTCCGGTTTTACCGGCACGGTGGATATTTTCGTGAATCCGGCGGATGTTGCCGCAGCGAAGAGCATTGCGGCGAAACTGAATATTGCAGGCAATGTTCAGGCAAAAGACAGTATTATCGCCGGGGTTTCGATTTCTCAAAATGATTTGGTCGCCAATCACAATACTTTTGCTTCCCGGATCAGTAAGGTACGCATTATGCTGAGCGGGAAAGTCGCCGGTGTTTTATATGTTTGAGTTCGGCTCTACCAGTTTGGCCAGTGATGATTATGGGTATATCAATGCCCGTGTGCGCGGTTTGAGTTCCAAATTATTGAGACGCGATGCTTATCAACGTCTGATGGAAAAAGAAAGTGTGTCGGGAATCAATAAGTTACTCATGGAAACCGATTACGCGGAAGAGGTGCTGGAAGCTAAAGAAGAATTAGGTGAAAATGCTTCTCAAATTGTGATATTTGAAAAAGCGTTAGAACTTAACTTCAAAAAAACTCTGGAGAAAATTAAAGAAATTATCGTTGGTGAGCCGCGGATATTATTCGATTTATTATTGGAAAGATGGGATCTGCAAAATTTAAAAACCGTTTTGCGCGCTAAATTTACCAATGTGCCTTTTTCCCTGGATGCGCTTACCTTCACAGGGCATTTGCCTGATGAACTCTGGGAGAAATTGGCTCAGCAGCCGGATATTGCGGCGTTTATTAAGCAATTGGAAATATGGAATGTAAAATATGCGCCTCAATTAAAAGCGGTTTATGCGGGAGAGCCTGATTCAAAAACTTTATTAAAACTGGAACGGGCGCTGGATTTGGCTTATTATACCCAGTTACTGGGATTTACCGATCGGTGGAGTTCAAACTATCGTTTAGTAAATGAGCTGGTGAAAAAGGAAATCGACATGTTAAACTTACTAAACAGTTTGCGCTTGTTAAAAGCCAAGGTTTTGCCGGATGAAGCGGAAGAATATTTCGTTCCCGGCGGTGAAAAGCTAATCATTCGTGATTTTCAAAATATTATCGCTTGCGCTTCTCTCAAAAATGCCATGGAATATCTCAATAAGCATATATATCATGAAGCAATTGATAAACGGGGAATGTTATTCGAAAAGGTTCAGGATGTTGCGGTTTTCGAACGAAGCTTGGAAGAGCAATTGGTAAAGTGGCTGGCTCGTGTTTATACCCAAAGTGTGTTGGGTTTTGGCATTCTGCTGGGGTATTTAAGATTTAAATACGTGGAATTTACCAACTTAAGAATATTGGGTCGTTGTAAGGAATTCGGCGTACCGGATGAAATAACCTGGAATGAATTGATTATGGTACGTTAAGAAGATAAATACTATGCAAAAAGAATGTAAAATCTTGATCATTACCGGCCCTCAATTGGCGGTCGGGTATCGTCTGGCCGGTGTGGATGTTTCGGAAGCCGGAAATTCGGACGAAGCGGAACGGATTATTGATGCGATCGTCAAATCCGGACGGGAGTACGGGATAGTAGGTATCGACGACGATATTTATAATGCCTTCAGCGAAAAAACAGTCAAAAAAATCGATGAGATGGGTGTCCCTCTGGTCGTTCCTTTGCCTTCCGGTAATTTAAACCGCTGGGGAAGGAAAAAGCAGGGTGAAAATTATGCCGCCAAATTGATTCAGAATGCCATCGGCTATCAGATTAAGGTGGGCGGAAAATAGAATCGGATTAAGGTAGCGTTGGGGTTTATCCCCAACATGCAGAGGCAGGGATATATCCTTACCTTATAAGCGGGGGATAAACCCTCAATGCTGTTGACTTAAGGAGTTTGCGCAACTCCCATTTTGTCATCCCCGAATGCCTTTATCGGGAATCTGGTTTTAGAATTAACACCATATCCCCGATAAAGGCATTCGGGGATGACAACACCAACCCCTTAAGTCAACAGCATTGGGATAAGCCCTCGCGCTACAATATACTCTCCCAGGGGGAGAAGGGATAAGACAGATGGAAGGTAAAATTACCAAGATTTCCGGCCCGGCGGTTATTGCCAAGGGGATGACGGGCAACAAAATGTACGATCTGGTTAAGGTGGGTACAAAGGGCTTAATCGGCGAAATAATTCGTCTGGACGGGGATACTGCCTTTATCCAGGTTTACGAAGATACTTCAGGTTTGATGATCAGTGAGAAGGTGGTCAGCACCGGCAGTCCTCTGGCGGTCGATTTGGGGCCGGGCTTACTGACCAGTATTTTTGACGGGATTCAACGCCCGTTGGTATTGATCGAGGCGATCAGCGGCAACTTTATCGGCCGCGGGATTGAGGTTGCGCCTATCGATCGGAACAAAAAATGGAAATTCGTTCCCCAATATAAGGCCGGGGACATGGTGGTTTCCGGTGATATTCTGGGGACTGTGCAGGAAACCCCGACAATTATCCACAAAATATTAGTGCCGAACGGCGTTGGCGGAAAGATCATGACCATCGCCAGCGGTGAATATAATATATTGGAAAATATCGCCGAATTAGAGAACGGCACAAAAATACAGATGATGCAGCGCTGGCCGGTTCGTCAGCGTCGTCCTTATAAACGCAAATTGGATCCGGATGAGCCGTTTATCACCGGCCAGCGGATTTTCGATACCCTGTTTCCGATCGCCAACGGCGGGAATGCTGCGGTTCCGGGGCCTTTCGGATCAGGCAAGACCGTAGTCGAGCAGATGTTGGCCAAATATGCCTTGACCGACATTATCGTATACATCGGCTGTGGCGAGCGCGGTAATGAGATGACCGACGTTTTGAGCGAATTCCCGCACCTGGAAGACCCCAAAAGCGGCGGCCCTCTGATGAATCGTACCATATTGGTCGTCAATACCTCCAATATGCCCGTTGCCGCCCGTGAAGCCTCGGTTTATACCGGAGTCACCTTAGCCGAATATTTCCGTGACCAAGGCTACAGTGTGGCCTTGATGGCCGATTCCACCTCTCGCTGGGCGGAAGCGATGCGTGAAATCTCCTCCCGTCTGGAAGAAATGCCCGGCGAGGAAGGTTACCCAACCTACCTTTCCACACGTCTGGCGAACTTTTATGAACGCTCCGGACGGGTTATTTGTAACGGCTCTGATGAGCGCGTCGGTGCGGTAACCATCGTCGGTGCGGTTTCCCCTCCGGGCGGTGACTTTTCCGAACCGGTAACCCAGAATTCGATGCGCGTTATCGGTGCCTTCTGGGCGTTGGATGCCTCATTGGCGCATAGAAGACATTTCCCGGCAATCAACTGGAATAAAAGCTATAGTTTGTATTCGGAAATTCTGGAAAAATGGTTTTCCCGCAACGTCGCTCCGGACTGGAACGACTTGCGCAACCGGATGATGCAATTATTACAGAAAGATGCCGAATTACAGGAAGTGGTACAGTTGGTCGGCCCCGATGCCTTGCCGGATAATGAACGTTTGATTTTGGAAGTAAGCAAGATGATGCGGGAAGATTATTTGCAGCAAAACGCCTTTTCTGAAATCGACGCCTTTTGCCCCTTGTTTAAGCAACACGGAATGATGACCGGACTCCTGACCTTTTATGATAAAAGTAACAGCGCTTTAAATCGCGGTATCTCCATGGAAAATATATTGGCATTGCCGATTCGTGAAGAGATTTCCCGCTTGAAAGAAGTACCCAACGATAAATTCGCCGAGCATTTTAAGACCGTCCTTGCCAGGATCGATCAAGAATTGGGGGTTGAATAATGGAACTAGTCACCCGTGAATATAAAACTGTAGATTATATTTCCGGCCCGCTGCTCTTTTTAAGGGGTGCCAGCAATTATCCTTATGGGTCTATGGTAAAAATCATTGCCCCCAGCGGCAAGCAAGTCAATGGACAGGTTTTGGAAGTATCTGAAGAATATGCTGTTATTCAGGTGTTGGCTGATACGACCGGTTTAGCGGTTGCCTATACTACCATCTATCTTGAGGAAGACGTTGCCAGAATGAATGTTTCCAAGGATATGGTCGGTAGAATATTTAACGGCACTGGCAAACCGCTGGATGGCTTGGCGGAAATCATCCCGGAGAAGCGCATCGAAATTATCGGCGCTCCGATCAATCCGGTTTCCCGCCGCAAACCGGCGGACTTTATTCAGACCGGTATCTCCGCTATCGATGGATTTAACACCTTGGTGCGCGGGCAAAAACTGCCGATTTTCTCCGGTGCCGGTCTCCCGGCCAATGAAATCGCCGCTCAGTTGTTGCGCCAGGCCAAGGTTTTGGGTGAAGACGAGAGTTTCGCCATCGTATTCGGCGCGATGGGGTTGACCCAGCGCGAAGCCGCATTTTTTATGCAGGATTTTGAGGCCAGCGGCGCATTGCAGCGTTTGGTGGCTTTCATCAATCTGGCGGATGACCCGACCATCGAGCGTATTTTGACGCCTCGTATGGCTTTGACTGCCGCCGAATATCTGGCCTTCGAACATAATATGCAGGTCTTGGTTATCTTAACCGACATGACCAACTACTGCGAAGCGTTGCGTGAAATCGCCAGCGCCCGTGAAGAAATTCCCGGTCGGCGCGGTTATCCCGGCTATATGTATACCGATTTGTCAACAATATATGAACGTGCCGGGCAGATCAAGGGCAGCACCGGTTCGGTGACCCAGATTCCGATATTGACCATGCCCGATGACGATATAACCCATCCCATCGCCGACCTGACCGGGTATATCACCGAGGGGCAAATCGTGCTCTCCCGTCAGTTGCACCGCATGGGCTTATTTCCGCCCATCGATATTTTGCCCTGCCTGTCCCGCCTGATGAACAACGGTATCGGCAAAGGCCGCACCCGTGAGGATCATCGCGCTTTGGCCAATCAGCTTTATGCCTGCTACGCTGAGGGCCGCGACATCCGACGTTTGATCGCTATCGTCGGCGAGGAATCTTTGTCTGAGCTTGACCGCTGTTATCTGAAGTTTGCCGATGATTTCGAAAAACACATGATTGGTCAGGGAAATCTTGACCGCGGGATTATCGAAACCTTAAACCTGGGCTGGAAACTATTGAAACATATCCCGCAAGGTGAACTCAAACGCGTCAATAAAGACTTGATCAATCGTTATTTTACCGAAATAATGAGCGATGGGGTGCAAACCCCGTTCTTTTAAACCGTCGTCGTAGTGCCAGGGCTTTAGCCCTGGAAATTCAGCCCTGAAGGGCTTTAGACTACGGAATTACAGGAAATCCATGGAACAAGTCAGTCCAACCCGCATGAACCTGCTGGCCAAAAAAGCGCAGATCAAGCTGGCCAAGCAGGGTGTAGACTTATTAAAGAAAAAGCGTGATGCTTTGGTTAAAGAGTTTTTTGCAATCGTGCAGATTTTATTGGAAGCGCGTAAAAAGCTGGAAAAAACCGCGGGCAACGCCTATCGCTCTTTAATGATCGCCAAAGGCATCGACGGCGATCAAGCCCTGAATTCCGCAGCGGCGGCAGGGAAGCGTGATGTTAAGATCGGTATAGATAGAAAAATTCTCTGGGGTTTGGAAATTCCCGAAGTCCATAAAGAAGGCATTAATTTTCGCCGTGAATTGTTAGGCAGAGGTTACAGCATAACCGGTGTCAGCGCCCGTGTGGATATGGCCGGCGAAAATTTTGAAGAGATACTTAATCAACTATTGGATATAGCTTCGGTGGAAGTACATCTAAAACGCCTGGGGCAGGAAATCAAAAAAACCAGCCGCCGGGTAAACGCCCTGGAGCAAACCTTGGTTCCTAGGTTGACCAGCCAGACCAGATTCATCAAAAACGCTTTGGAAGAGCGGGCGCGTGAAGATACGTTTCGGTTGAAGCATATTAAAAAGTCCGGCAGTAAGTAGATTAGTTAAGCAAGTTATTTGGTAGCGTAGAAATACCGCAGACCTGAAGCGTCATTGCGAGCTTAAGCGAAGCAATCTCCATGCGTGCACATGAGATTGCTTCGGCGATAAGGCTGCCTCGCAATGACACTTTGGGTCTTATTGAGAACGCGACCAGTTATTTTCAGATAAAGCAGGTGAATAATAATACTATTTCGCTATCAAATGGTTGATAAGTGATGCGTTGCGTAGTACAGGGTACATAATATATGCGTAGGGGAATTGTAAGAATTCTGTAGTCCCAGCTCTTTAGGGCTGAATTCCCGGGGCTAAAGCCCCGGCACTACTACGTTTACGGCTACGTAAAAATTATTCCCCTCTTGCGATAGATGCCTTCTCCATCTGTTTTTCGATCAGCTTTTTCATCGTTTGAGTTTTAAAATCTTTAGGATAGATTTCCAAAGCCGTTTCTATCTCCGCCAAAGCCGCACCAAGTAAAACCCGTTCCGCTTTTCGGTCTGTAAACGCCCTGTCGATATAATTCTGAGCTTTTCTTATACACTTGTTAAATTCTTCTGCTTTTGCATCCTCAGGGACATTCTTCCACTTATCGACAGAAAGGTCGGCATAAGGATTCCGGCGAGACAAACAACCAGTAAGACAAATACTGAGCAATAAAATTGAAATGTGAATCTTTAAGTCTCTTTTTTTCATACCAATGATTATAGCAAAAAATTTTAAATAACGTAATTAGTTGTATTACTTTTACCCCATTTATCTTAAAAAATCTGTAAGAAATTTTTCGCGTTGAATATTTTTATAAAATCTATGATTTTCCCCTTGACAAGGGTTTTAAACTTTGGTATAAAGTATATTAAGTTGATAGACTTTAAGGGGACAGGGGAAAAGCCGATGAGGCTGTCTAAAAAAGGGGAATATGCCATCCGTGCCTTGATTGCTTTAGCCATGAATTATGAAAGCAGCAACAAGGGATTGATGCAAACCCATGAAATTGTTCAGCAAGAGAATATACCGGGAAAATTCCTGGAGCAAATTCTGCTCATGCTGCGCAATGCCGGATATTTACAAAGCAAACGCGGTATCGGCGGCGGATATTATTTGAATCGGCCTCCGCACAAGATTACCTTAGGGGAAGTGATCCGTCTTTTTGACGGGCCGCTGGCGCCTTTAAGCTGCGTTAGCAAAACCGCTCATGTTACCTGCGAACGGGAAGCATCCTGCGGCTTGTATAACGTGATGTATCAAGTCAGAAAGGTCACCGTGGAAATATTAGACCGGATTACCTTAGCCGATGTTTGCGATCATAATAAAGGGGATATTTTCAAGAAAGATGAAATTTTGATGTTCCAAATCTAAAAATTTTTGTCCTTAAACTATACTAAATAGATTTACTTTATAGAATAGATATGTGATATAGGAAATATCAAAAAGGAGAAGCAATGGATAAGCGGGTTTTAACCGGTTGGCTGGCAGGGGGATTGATTTTAGGGGCGTCATTGGCGCAGGCGGCGGAGTCCGACACGGATCGGTTGCTGAATTTGCTCATTGACAAGAAAGTGGTCACCAACGAAGATGCGGCAGGTTTCCGGGCGGATATGGCGATTAAAAAACAGGATGAACCACAACCGCCGATAATTAGTGCGGGCAAAGAGGGGTTTTCCATCAAATCGGCGGACGGGGATTTTCAGCTTAGGTTTCGCGGGCTGGTAAATCTGGACGCGCGGGTATTTAAAGAAACCAATGATCGCTCGCCCGGATATGATCAATTTATTTTACGCCGCGCCCGCGGTTTTTTCGAGGGCACGCTTTTCCGCTATTTCGATTTCCGGGTGATGCAGGAATTCGGCCAGGCCAAAGCGGAACTGTTCGATGCCTATGTGGATATAACCTGTTTCCCGGAGGCCAAACTTAAATTGGGTAGATTTACCACCCCGGTAGGTTTAACGTTCATCCAAAACGATCCGGACGGTAATTTCGTTGAGCGCAGTCTGGTGGTCAACTTACTTCCCTTCCGGGATTTAGGCGTTCAATTACACGGCGACTTGTTGGGCGGTACTGTAAGTTATGCGCTAGGCGTTTTTAACGGTTCTCCGGATAACGGCAACTCGGATGGCGACAGCAATAACGGCAAAGATGTCGATGGCCGAATTTTTATGCAGCCCTTCAGTCAAAGCGCTATAGAGCCTTTGAAGGGCTTGGGATTCGGGGTCTCGGCAACCGTTGGAGATTCTAAAGGAAATGCGACTTCATCTTTGCCGGCATCCTTCAAGACCCAAATCCAGGAAAAATTTTTCAGTTATCGTGCTGGAGTGGCGGCAAACGGGAGACGGCATCGTATATCGCCGCAAGCCTATTATTACTGGAATTCGTTGGGGGTACTGGGAGAATATGCCAGCACCAGCCAGGAAATCAGCTTAAACGGTAAAGAGGCCAGGATTAATAATGACGCTTGGCAAGTTACTGTTTCTTACATTCTTACCGGGGAAAAGAATGCCTTCAAAGGCGGGATCACCCCGCAAAACCCCTGGGGCGCCTGGGAAATCGCCGGACGTTTCGCCAGGTTGAATATAGATCAGGAGGTTTTTCCTACTTATGCCGATGCAACTACCTCAGCGCATAAAGTGACTGAATATACCTTAGGGGTAACTTGGTATCCGCTGAAGAATATCCGGTTTATGCTCAATTATGGACAGGCGTTATTTGAAGGCGGCAACGTCAACACCGCAGATAGAAATGATGAAAAATTAGTGCTCAGCAGATTCCAATTGCTTTTTTAAACCCCCACGACGGGTGTTTCGGCGTGTCCTCACGCCGAAACTATCAAGGGGAACGTTACCCCTTTACGGTTTCGGCGTGTTTCACGCCGAAACATCAATTGAATTCAAATAAGGTGGGCACAGCCCACCCTACAGGGAGGTTACATGACAAGAAAATTGATTGCGGGTTTGATGCTGACGGGAGTTTTGCTTTCGTCTAATACCGGGTTCGCTCAGCAAAAACTGGAAGGGACATTGACCATATCTGGCGCCTGGGCGATTTATCCTACCGCGGTGGCCTGGGGTGAGGCTTTTCAAAAGCTGCATCCTAATGTACGGATAGATATTTCAGCCGGGGGAGCCGGTAAGGGCGCGGCGGACGCGATTGCCGGGCTGGTGGATATTGGGATGGTCTCCCGTGAGCCGGACCCGGCAGAGATTAAGCAGGGCATCGTGCCGGTTTATGTTCTGCATGATGCGGTTTATGCGGTAGTGAGCGATAAAAATCCGGCCTTGGCCGATCTTCTGACCAAAGGGGTGAAGAAAGACACCTGGAAGGGTATATATCTTAGCGGGACAATCAAAACCTGGGATGATGTGACCGGGAAAAAGCTCAACCGGCCTGTTCATGTCTATACCCGTTCGGATGCTTGCGGAGCGGCGGCGGCCTGGGCGGCTTTTATGGGCAAGAAACAGGAGGACTTGCGCGGCATCGGGGTATACGGCGATCCGGGATTGCTGGAAGCGACACGGCGTGATCCCATCGGTATCGGCTACTCCAATTTCAGTTATGTCTTTACCCGTGAAGGGCAGGTTGTTCCCGGCGCTAAATTGGTTCCCATCGATTCCAATCAAAACGGCGCAGCCGATGCCGATGAGGTCTATACCACCAGAGAAGCGGCGGTCAAGGCGATCGAAAGCGGGCGTTATCCGGCCACCCGCAGGAATTACTTTTTCGTAAAAGGCAAACCGCAGGGGTTAACAAAAGCGTTTATCGAATTTGCCCTGTCCGATGCCGGAACAAAGATTGTGAATGATGTGGCGGCCAGCCTGCCAGTGCTGAAGGCTGAGCGGGAGAAGGTGTTGCAGGGATTGCGGTAGTCGACCTATATCCGGTAGCACAGGCATCTTGCCTGTGATGTGGGCAACGCCCACACAAAAACGGTGCAATCACTGGAAGTTGTGGGTTAAAGCCAAAGCTTCCATGCTGTGCCGTAACACACAGGCAGGATGCCTGGCTACCGGTATGACCACCACATCAACGGCAGGCTTCTAAGTAAAAATACCGCAGTCATTTGGAGTAGGGGCTTTAGCCCCGTCCAGACGCACGATGCGAACAGGCGGGGAACGGGACTGAAGTCCCTACTCCTAAAAACGGTATATTTGTATATTCTAAGTCCCTAAGTAACTTCAAGGTTGAAATCTCATGAAAATGTGTTTCGGGAGTCCCTCCCGAAACACAGCACAGTTGTGGTTATTTCTGAAGGATGGTGGGCACAGCCCACCCTACACTGACGGATTTTTTTGGGAGGGACTATGGAAATCAAGCGAGTAACAGTATCCGATCCGCACGGTTTGCATATGCGGGAAGCGGTCAAAGTTGCAGAACTGGCCAGGAAACATAAGTCCAAGGCGTATCTCTGCCATAAATGTAAATTCGCTAATGCCTGTTCGATTTTAGAGATGGTAACTTTAGAGGCTACAAATGGTGTGAATATCGCAGTTATTGCAGACGGCCCGGATGAAAAAGAGGTCATAGAAAATATCTGCAAATTATTTGTGGAGAAAATATGAACACAAGGCAAATCAAAGATACTATCGCCCACAAGAGCATGTTTCTCATCTGCCTGCTGGTGCTGAATCTGGCTTTGCTGATTGCCTGGGGATTGTACCGGCGGGCGCAGCCGATTCTGGCGACTAAAAGCCTGGGCGAGTTGCTCCTGAACTCCACCTGGCATCCGGGCAGCGGGCAATTCGGCTTGGACGGCTTTATTCTGGGAACGATTTGGGTGACGGGAATCGCGATTGTGATCGCCGTTCCCTTAAGTATTTTGACCGCGGTTTATCTGGCGGAATATGCCCCGCGCAAATTAAGCCATCTGATCAAACCGGTAATCGATTTATTGGCGGGGATTTCCCCGGTCATCCATGGGGTTTGGGGGGTAATTACCATAGTGCCATTGGTGCGGGATTATATGATGCCCTTTTTTACGGAAAAATTACCCTTTCTGCCTTTTAGTTCCGATAATTATACCGGCTTCTGCGCCCTGACCGGGGGCATCGTTTTAGCGGTGATGATTTTCCCGATCATTATTTCCGTGGTCTGTGAGGTCTTGCATACCGTGCCTGCCGAAATCCGGGAGGCTTCCCTGTCTCTGGGGGCGACGAAATGGCAGACCACCAAGCTTGCCGTTTTGCGCAAGGTATATCCCGGTCTGGTCGCCGCCGTGATTTTGGGGCTTTCCCGCGCCTTGGGCGAGACGATAGCGGTGTTGATGGTTGCCGGATGCAGCCTTTTCGCTCTGCCCAAGTCCTTTTTCGATCCGGCTTATCCGCTGCCGGCCTTAATCGCCAACACCTATGGCGAGATGATGTCCATCCCCTTGTATGACTCGGCGGTGCTATTGGCCGCCTTTATTTTATTGCTGCTAACCACCTTATTTAATGTCGCCGGTTGGGGAATTTTATTGCGCCTGGAAAGGAGCAGATGCTAATGGATAAACGAAAAACAGAGGAGTATTTTTTCAAAGCCTTGATGCTGTTTTCCACCCTGACGGTTTTGGGCAGCCTGATTTCCATCTTACTGACCATTATCGTGAAAGGCTTTCCCGCCCTGAGTTGGTCGATGCTGGTGCAAACCCCCAAGGGCGGATATTACATGGGCAAGGAGGGAGGCATCCTCAACGCGATCCTCGGCTCCCTGGTCTTGAGTTTAGGCGCGACGTTTATCGCCTTGCTGATAAGCTTGCCGCTGACCCTTTATTTGAATATTTACCTGAAGAGAAATTCCCGCTTCGCTTTTTGGGTGCGCTTTGTTTTAGATGTGCTGTGGGGAATCCCTTCCATTGTTTACGGGGCTTTCGGCTTTACCCTGATGATATTTTTCGGCTGGCGCGCCTCCCTCCTGGCGGGTATGGTGGCAACAACCCTCTTGGTACTGCCGATCATGTGCCGCAGCATCGATGAAGTGCTGAAGATGATTCCGCATGAGTTGCAGGAAGCATCGCTATCGTTAGGGGCAACCCGGCTGGAGACCGCCTGTAAGGTGATTTTCAAACAAGCCCTGCCGGGGGTGCTGACCGCGATATTATTGGCCTTAGGCCGCGGCATGGGAGACGCCGCCGCGGTTCTGTTTACCGCCGGATTCACCGATTCCCTGCCGTATTCTTTAACCGGGCCGGTAGCCACGCTGCCCCTGGCGATTTTTTATCAACTGGGAACGCCCTTCCCGGAGGTACAGGAGCGCGGTTATGCCTCGGCACTGGTTTTGACCGCTATTGTTCTGATTATCAGCATCATTGCCAGAATGTTGTCCAGGAGATTTACCGGGGATTTGGGGGATTAGAAAGAGAATACGATATTAACCACGAAGAGCACGAAGCACACGAAGAAGAAATTAATATCGTTTTCTAGTTGATAAGACACACTGTCATCCCCAAATGCTTTTATCCCCGATAAAGACTTCGGGGACGGATATGGTTTTTCAAGCAGTTAAACCAGATTCCCGATAACACCATTCGGGAATGACAACTAGAAAACGATATAATTTGGATTTTCTTCGTGTACTTCGTGTACTTCGTGGTGAAAAAAATCAGAATTAAAATTAAGAGGGAAACTAAAACATGAGCGGTCAAAGTCATATCAGTGTAAAAAATTTGAATATTTGGTACGGTAAGCAGCACGCCTTGCAAAACATCAATCTGGACATCCCCAACAAAAAACTGACCGCCATTATCGGCCCTTCCGGATGTGGGAAAACCACGCTTTTAAAATCTTTTAACCGCCTCTTGGATTTACAGGACGGTTTCAAAATCAGCGGGAAGGTTTTGGTCGATGGGGAGGATATTTACGATCCTAAAGTGGAGGTTACCCATTTGCGCAAAAAGATGGGGCTGCTCTCCCAGCGGCCTTGCGTCCTGCCCATGTCGATTTATGAAAATGTGGCTTACGGCCCGCGCTTGCACGGCATAAAAGACAAGCGGGTTTTAGATGAAATCGTGGAGCGCTATTTACAGGAAGCCAGCCTGTGGAGTGAGGTTAAGGATCGCCTGCATCAACCGGCGTCCAGGCTATCCATCGGGCAGCAGCAAAGGTTGTGTCTGGCGCGCGGGTTGGCGGTAGAACCGGAGGTAATCTTAGGGGATGAGCCGACATCGGCGCTTGACCCGATTTCAGCCGAACGGATTGAACAAAGATTTATGGAACTGAAGGGCAAATACACCATGGTGATTGTAACCCATCTCCTGCGCCAGGCCAAACGCTTAGCCGATTATATCGTATTTATTTACCTGGGACAGGTGATCGAACACGGCCCGGCCCGGGAACTTTTTGAAAAGCCCAAAGATTCCAGGACGAAAGCTTATGTAGAAGGCAGTTTTATCGAAGGCTACGCCAACCAGTATGTGATTTAGAAGTGCCTAGTCCGGCATCCATTTAGTTTTGACGTGTTGTGTTGTATGGAGTAGGGACTTCAGTCCCGTGCGGATTCACGGGACTGAAGTCCCTACTCCAACCTGTCAGTACAAAATGGATGCTGTACTAGCATAACGTTTCATAAAAAGGTATACAAACCTGTCATTGCGAGCGGAGCGAAGCAATCTCAGACGCACGGGCAGAGATTGCTTCGCTTCCTTCGGTCGCTCGCAATGACAATTAAATGTACATGTTTTATTGAAACGTTACACTAAAATTCCGTTACTGGCAAGTGCCGTTGCCGCCGCAGGGCGAATAACTGTCACAGCTCCAGGTACCGCCGTTATTGGTGTTGCCGGAGACAGGAGAGTTGCAGGAGATGCCGCCTTCGTAACCGGTGGAAACCGAACAACTGCCGGACATGCACTTATTGTTTGTCGCCTGTACAGGAGCATCGCCGCTTTGCAGGGTGGTGCCGTATAATTCGTTTCCGCACCATAACCCACCTCTCATCCCTACAGAGGTGCTATAAACCTTGTTGGGGCTGGAAGTGCCGGAACAACTGGGGTTGTCATAGCCATAGAAGTTAAAGCAACCGGTGGAATGATTCTTTCGGAAACTTCCGCCGCCCACAAACTCGTTGCCGTCCCAGATTCGGACACAAGCGCCCTCATGGGACTCCAAAACCGAACCGGCTTCAAAGCGATTGTGATCATGAATGTCGTAATCCGTCGGGCCGTCAGCCGGGACATGGCCGCCGATGCAATTTCTCTTGGAAATCTCGATATAACTTTCGCCGGTTTTGTTGGACGAACCGGCGCACCTGTTGACGCAACCGACGTAGTTATAGTTATAAATCAAGGCGGTAGCTACTTTATATCCATTATCGCAAACCGTACCGGACGGCTGGGCGTCTGTTCTGACCGTATCATTGACATGACAACCGTCCAAAGCCTCTATGTGAGCACCGCATTTGGCCTGGACGCTGTCACCGTTTATCGACCGGGTGTTTTTCACATAAACAACAGAATTATGTCCTTCGGTCATTACGCCATCGCCAGAGGGATGATTACCTATACGAGTAGCATAGACGGTTGCCGTTACCCCATAGGGGTTCAGCGACCGGATTCCGATTCCGCCACCCATCATGCCTGTCGTATCTAACCCGTTATTGTATATGACATTGGCCTGCATATTGACGGTCATATTTTTTGTTTCCGCCAACATTTGAACACCCCACCCCTTATTACCCTTAATAATATTGCCATCTTTGCCGGCTGCCCGCACCTGGTTGACGTTATCCCACAGGTCGCTATCCTCCCACTTATTCATCACACCGGTATTAATCAGATTGGTATAATAACCGTCACATTGCGCCCCTGTACCGGATCTGGCCGCTGACGCATATTTGGGCGGACTGGCATTAGAGGGATCAAAACCGGTCCAGCCGATAAAGATATTAGTAGAATCCTGGAATTTAATCCCTATCCCGTTATTAGAAAGAATATCATTCTTGGTAATCCGTACATTATTGGTCTCCTGGAACCAGATCCCGCCCCATTCATCCGTACCTGTGGCATAGGTGGTATTGTTATACCTGAGGATGTTGGAATAGATGTAAACATCGTTGGCCACGGTTCTTTCGAACCTCATTGCCGCATCCTTACTGCTGGTGATAAGATTGTTAGTAATGCTGATATTGGATTCGCCTCCGCCGGTACTGCCGCAATCATCAAACTGAATACCGAATTGGGTATTAGCTTTCAGGGTATTATTGCGGATACTGATATTAGCCTTATCCAGACCGCGTGCACGGATGCCGTTAAGGGTGTTGCTGTAAATATTGTTGGAATAAATATTCAAATCCAACACATCCGGGGCACCATTAATTTCAAAGCTGAGAGCGTTTTTCAACTGGCTGTAAACCTGATTCTTTCCCACATTGATCCGCACATTGCCGATGGTCCGATCCAAACCGACCGCGCCGAATTCCTTGTTGCCGTACATGGTGTTGCTGTAAATCAGGACATCGCCACTAATCATGGTCATGCCGAAGCCCTTGCCGTTATTGTAGATCTGATTATTTACCGCGCTGAATATAGTATTATCAGACACGCCTATGCCCCAACTGTTATTTTGATTGTAAACCTTGTTGCCAGGGCCGAACTTGACAATCGAGCCGCGGCTTTCCAAACCGTGATTCCAGTTGCTGTAAATGGTGTTGTTGCGCAGTTCGGTGCGGGCGGTACAACGTAGGCTTATCCCGGAATTACCGCTTTCGATCTCGCTGCAAGCCCAGAAAACGCCGTTGCCGTTGGGGGAAACAGGCCGTACAAAGCTGCCGGTAGTCTTATAACGGACTTCCAGGAGATGGCCGCTCTTAATGGCGCTTGCATCGTTAGTGGAAATCCTCAGATAGCGCCCGGTTTTGCCGGAGATGGTGGGCGACAAATCCCAATAGTTGCTGCTGGTATCGCCTACCGCCCAATTGCTGATAACCTTATAGGTATCGGACAAAACCGTGGCGTCGCGTAACGCCCCAACCGCCTGGGTCGTAAGGTAAACATCCCAATTACGCGTACCGGCTCCACCAATTCCAGAGGTGAATATCTCCACCTGGGTTACCGCCTTGTCGCTGGCCAAATCATAGATAATCCAATGCGGAGCAACATCATCTTTCGGGTGATTGATCCATTCAGTCGCAGTGTTGCTGTCAATGGTCTTATCCGCCGAACCGCTGGCCAGTTCAAAGCCGTTATTATAGACGGTATTGCTGTAAATGGTCGCCGAACAGTTCGGCCCGATTAGCATACCGCCGCCGATGGAAACCCCCTGCGGCCCGAAGGTGTTCCTCGCAGTCATATTTTGCCGGATATTGCAGTTGCGGACTATCGCGTTCTGCACCCCGCCCACAACAGCAATCCCCCAAACGCTGCCACCGGAAACGATGTCGGGAATATTGGGATCGGCGGTGCAATCCACTATTTGATCATTTCTGACCTTCGTTACCGTTCCGTTATTCACGTAGACACCGGTGGTATCGACGTAAACCTTGGTTTGCGTCTCATCCCAATAACCGGCGCCGAAGGGGCCGCAGCTTATGGCCGTTCCGTTCAAACGCACCGTTCCAACGCAATCCTTGCGGGAGACTGTACCGATATAGTTATCGGTTATCGTGTTGTTGGAAACAATTACGGTATCAATGGCATCCAAATCTCTGATGGCTACTCCGCCGTCTCCCAAATCCGGGCCTTGTAAGCCATCACAAGAGACGCTGCCCCCGTTGTAACGAATAATATTGCTGGGGCCGACAGTGCCATCGGTATTGTCCAGTGCTATACCGGTATATTTGTTGCGCTGAAGGGTATTGCCGGTTACCGCGGCAATCTTGCTATCCTGCAACTGAACGCCGGAGGCATAGCGGACAGCCGACCCATCCCGGTAATTGGACAGACCGCAGCTATTGATGGTGTTGTCGCGGATGTACAACATATTAGTTCCGCTATATTGTTTGGCGCGCAAACCGCTGCGCTTGAAGTATTTAATCGTGTTGGTAGTAATGGTGGCGCTGGTGGTGGCGCTTCCGTCCAGTTCGATCCCGAAATAACCGCTGCCGGCAGTACCGGTCACGCCCTTGATGGTGTTGCGGGCGATTGTTGCGCTGGTAATATCCCGCAGCCCGATCCCGCTGGAGGTGCTCATCAGGGCGGTATCAGTTACGCTGATGGTATTGTTGCGGATGGTGGTTGTCCCGGAAGCAGTGTAGCCCAAAACCACCCCATCGTTGGTTAAGGAAGTATACACGGTGTGTGCGTTTCCGCTGAGCAAATTGTTGTCCTGTACGTTCACAGTACCCGTCATATCCTTGAAGGCGATGCCGTAGCCCTTTATCTGCTGACTGCCGCTACCACTCTTGTTGATAGTCAGGTTGCGCAAGGTCAGGGCCAGGATGGATGCCTCCGTACCGGGATATAACGAACTGCTGGCTTTCCCGGCAATCAGAGCGTTATTGGTAATGGTCATATCCTTATTGCCCGCTTCTCCACGGTTAGCAATCCCGTTGGCAATCGAGTTATTGTTGCGAATGTTCAGATTGGCCACATTTTTAGCAATTATGCCGCCGGTAGCGTCATCGCCGGTGGCTTGGCCGCTGATGGTAGTATTGCTGGTGATGTACACATCAGTACAATTGGTCATGGCCATACCGTAACCGGCAATTGTGGTGTTATTGGTAATGGTGGCCGTGGTCAGATCGGTCATGGTGATAGTACCTTGCGCCCCTACAGTGGACCGATCCGGGGCAATCCCGGTTATCGAGGAATTGTTCCGAACAGTTAGCGTACTGCCGGTCGTCCCGTTGCAGGCGATACCACCGGTAATGCTGGTATTGCTGGTGATGACAGTATCTTTAAAATCTTTAATCCCGATTTGCTCCAAACGGGTATTGTAGCGAATGGTCAGGTTTTGGTTGGGAGAGGTGGAAAAAAGCAACCCGTCGTCTATCGTGTTGCCCGGCCCAACCGTAATGCTGGCCAAACCGTTGAAACCGCCCATACTGATCCCGTTCTGCTGAGTCATCCCGGTATTGTTTCTGGTGGTGTTATCGGAAATGGTAATTATCGGGTTGGCGCTGGCAGAAACACCAATACCGCCGGGGCTGTTTACTCCGGCATTGCTGGTAATGGTATTGTTGCTGATGGTTACCGAGCCGGTAAAGGTCTTGATCCCGATAGCGGTGTCTTTGTTATTGCGCACCTGGTTATAGTCGATAGTAATGCCCGCCGTTCCCTGGCTGCCGATACCGCCGCCGGTGTTGGAATAAATCTGATTATTAGCGATGCTAACGGAACCTGCACCCCACACCCCGACGCCGCGGCGTCCGTTGCCGTAAATCTTGTTAGCGGCCTGAGTCTTGATACCAATTTGAGGGGCGGAAAGAATTTGACTGTCAATCAAACCGATACCGTCGTTTTTGTTGCTGTAGATTTCATTGTCGTAAATCTGAGTTGCGCCGGCATTCAACAGATTAATCCCGGAATGGCCGCCCTTATCTTCCGGCCTGAGTTCGGCACCGTTTTTGCGAACCTTGTTGTTGCGGATAATCGGGCGCGCCCCGCAGGTCAAAGCAATCCCACCGCCGATATGGTCTTTATCAGCAGGAGGATCGATAGAACAAATTACATTATTGGTGTTAGTGGTCAGCATATTGTTTTCAATGATATTGCCTTCGATGATCAGATTTTGCGAATATGGCCCGCGTACCACAATCCCAAAGCGATCATTATTAGCCAGGCTGTTGTTTACTCCTGCTTTTGCCCCATATCCATAACCGCTGATCGTACCATTGCATCCACCGTCGTCAATAGAGGTAGTGGCATCCGCTTCCTCAAAGCAATCAAAAAATAACCCCACCCCGGTAATTAATCCACCGACTTTGACCGGTATCACTTCTACATCGTTCAAATATACTTTACCTTGATTATCAGGTTTGACCCGTATATCCCCCACATGATTGTCATGAATCTCAGTGCGCAACGGGTCATAAATCCGCACCTCTTTATTCAAGGCTAAATCCCTGACCGATATGCCGCCGTCCCCGGTCAGACTCCCCGGCCCGCCGCCGGGCCCGGCCGGTTCACAATTGGGGCAGATCGTCCTGCCGTATAGCGGCAGTAGCTCATACAGGTTACCGTTTTCAAATATCTCATTGCCTGAATTGATGTAACCATCGCTGTTTTTAAAGGCGATCCCGGCATAAAGATTATAGCTGATAGTATTATCAACTATTTTATTCGCCCCGAAAGTGCTGTTCCGGGAGCGAATACCGGAGGCGTCCTGAGTCCCGTCCGGGAAGGCCAAGTCAGCCTGGCCGTTATAGGAAATGTTGTTGTTTTTGATGGTTACGGTATCGTTCACATCGGAAATGGACATCCCGGACTGCCGGTTATATTTTATTGTATTGCCTAAAGTTGGGTCAGCGCTGCCGATAGTAACCGCTCCCGTAAAGGCCGTCTCATCGAAAATGCCGATATTGATACCCCAGTAATCATTTCCGTCACCGGCCACATCCCCGCCGATTTTATTTTTCTGGATGGTCACGGTATCCCCGGTCTGGAAGTCGGCTAAACTTATCCCATCCCCGTGATTACCCTTGATGGTATTGCTGGTAATGGTAATGTCCATCGCCGGAAAGACCGGAGTGGTAAGTGCCCGGCGCAGTGAAATACCGGCATCCACTAATTTGTTGTTAGCCGGATCGCCCTGGGTGCCGTCACCGTTGGAATAAATGCTGTTGTTGGTAATGGTCACATCAGCAACGTTACGGACGCGAATCCCTTTATCGTTGTGGTGGGAAGTATTTCCGCTGACCACAAAGGTGGCATATTCAAAATCATCCAGGCCGATACCGCCGGCTATATTGTTAAAAAGGGTATTTTTACTGATTGTCACCGTTCCGCCCGCCGGCTTATCATAACGCCCGCCAATCCCGCCGCAGCGCAGTTCTCCGGCCTCCTGTCCGCCGATATTATAACGGAAGGTATTACCGTAGGTGGTGCCGATGTTGATGGTGCCGCCGTTCAGTTGACGAATACCGATGCCGCCCGCCCCCGGCCCGCTGCCATGATTGGAAGCGATAACATTATTGTCGATAGTAAGGTTACCGGCAAATTCATATAATCCGATGCCGCCGCCGCGAATCCGTCCGGGAACATATACCCCGTTATTAATAAGACTGTTGCTGGTGATAGTGATGTCACCGCTGGCGCTGTAGAAGCTTACCGCGATGCGGTTGCTGGTAATGGTATTGGCAAAAATAGTGGGGCTGGCCGCCTCGCGCACCCCGATGCCGTAATTGTTCAGGTTATTGCTGTTGCGGATGGTATTGTGATGGAGATTAGCGGATGAATGGGCGCGGTTGCCGATACCGCCGCCGCAATAAGCAAAATCACCCGGACACCCGGTGACTCCGTTGCTGGTAATGGTGTTATTATAAACCTCCGGATTGGGAGCGCCGTTAACATCATCCCGACCGCCGATGGCCACCCCCAGGAAATTGTCATGGATTTGGTTGTTATAGATTTTGGGTATCCCCGGCGAATCGGCAGCCTCGGAACAGGCTGACTGGTCATTACGCTTGCAGCCGCGCAAACCGATGCCGAAATTCTCCCGGAAGATGCGGTAATGCTCGCCCTGAGCCGGTCTGCTGGTATAGGCCGGAGAAATGCTAGCCACCTTGGTAGATTCATTGTAAGCGGTAATAGACACCACCTGCTGACTGGCGCCGCCGTTGTAGCCCAGATCCCCGCCGTCGGCTATAAATAAGTACAGGCTGCGATCCTTATAGTCATCTTTCACACTTGAGGCCAGCGATCCTAACCGTACCTCATCTAAAGCTAAACCGCTTTGCGTATCCAGGGTGTCGTCTTCCAGCAAAATCGCGGCCTTGTTTCCCCAGATGTTGTTATTGGTGATGGTCGGATAGGTCTCCTGAGCCAAACCGATGCCACCCACCCCGGTTCCGGCCCCGGACATATATTTTAAATATTCCCCAGCGCGTCCGGCGGCGTCCCCGTTGTAGCGGATTTGGTTGTTGCGCACCAGGGGATGGGCGTTATGGTACATACCGATGCCCAATTTGTAATTACTGTAAATGATGCAATTTTCCACCGTTATGGCGCTGTCGCCGCCGATATGCAAACCGATTCCGTTTTGGGTAACGGATAACCCGTTCAGGGTAAAGGAATTATTGGCATTTACCCTAAAGGAAATACCGTAACTGTTGTCATGCAGGTTATTTTGTCCCAGATACGGGTTAACGTCGTCGAAAAAGCGAATCCCGGCACCGAAGGAATGGTCTGAGTCTTCGCAATTAGCCCCGGCACACGAATAAATATGGTTATAAATTTCGTTACCGGCAATACTCTGGGGCCTAACCTGGGAACGCAGGGCAATGCCGCTTTCAAAGTTGGAATAGATAATATTGTTATCGATGAGCGGGTTAGCCGTAGAAAGGCAATTGGGATCGCTGGGCGGACACCCTACCCCAATGCCGTCGGTAAAATTACGATAAATGCGGTTATTGCGAATGAACGGATGGGCTTCATCCCGAATGCCGATACCCTGATTGGAATTGCTGTAAATCCAATTATTCTGCTCGATAGTAGCGTAACTCTGCCCGCGGTTGCCGATACCAATCTGGTTATTGTAAATCGTGTTGCCTCTAATTTGCGGTGCGGCCTGCCCGTTGATGCCGATTCCGTTATTGGCATTATTATAAATATCATTGCTGCGAATAACCGCCATGGATTCAAAGGAGTTGGAAATACCGTTATTGCTGTTGCCGTAGATGCAGTTATTCTGTATATCGGGAGCGGAAATAACATCCCCGGAAGCCCCGCCGCCCACCCGGATGGCGTCATAACAACTGACGATTTCATTGTCGGCAATAGTCGCGGGGGCCACATCACGCACCAAAATCCCCACATTAATCGTATTGCCTTTTAGCTTAAAACCCTCGATAGAGGCAGCATTAGCCGCCTGGATCAATGTTCCGCTGCCAGTAACCGTTATGGTTTTTGCCCCGCAGGCCCCGATAGTTTGTGCCTTCAGGTTAACACCGCTCTTCATTTTTAAGGTGTTGCCGCTCAAAGCATAGGTGCCGGTGGAGAAAATAACGCTGTCGCCGGTGTTGGCGTTATCGATGGCGCTTTGTATCTGGCTGTAGGTGTAATTCGAGGTTATGAAGGTATCCTGACCGATGTCGCTCAACTGCCTGCTGATCGCGATATCGTCATAGGTTACCTGACTGGACGCCTCCGTATAAATCCCGGCAGCATTGTTTGCCGCGTAATTACCTACATCGTTGGCGGTTAAAATCAGGGTGGGGGAACCGTTGTACATATCCACTTCATAACCGCTGTCGCGTTTGATCAGCCACATCTCATAATCCTGGCCGGTACTGATAGAATAACTGCCGGTTTTATGAGGAGTGGCAGCAGGCAAGGCGTAAAATTCGACATTATCACTAACGCCTGGATTTACCTGAATTAAATACCCGCTGCTTTTTACTGCCGTATCATTGGCTTTGTTTACTATGATTCCGGCGCTCCCGGTTGCTATGTTAAATTTTATTTTGTACAGATAGTTGTCCGCCAAAGCTAAGGGCCCGATCAATAACTCGGTATCGGCGCCGCCGTTGAATTGCAAAACATTTTTGGTCAAATCCGCCGGGGCGTTGCCCGCGATATGCTGATAACCGCTACTGCTTGAGGTGTAGCGATAAATGCTGCTGCCTGAGGTATAATCCACCTCCAGATCATCATAAAGCACACTGCCGCCGCCCGCCGGTTGATACAGACCGATTTGACCGGCCCAATAAGTATTGTCAGGATCAATGGCCAGCACCTGTAAAATATCGGCCGGATTGGGAGTAATCCCCAGATAAAACTTGATTACCCCGCTCACGATTTTGACTTTGAAGTTATACCAGGTACCGGTGCTGATTGTGCCGATTGTGCTGCCGGTACTCCCCACCTCCAGCGTTTTCATCCCGGTTACGCTCAATTCATAAATCCCCACATTGTCCGTGTTCCCTAATCCGATCCGTACCAAATAACCGCTCTCCGCCGTCTGACTGCCGACAGTTTTGCGCAAAAGCAGCCAACCGGCATTCCCACCGGCAATTTTGATCTTCCCCTGGAAGTTATAATCGCCGCGCTCTAGATTGCTCGTAATCAACTCGCTGGTTTGCCCGCTGGCCCCGCTGTACTGTAATTCCCCGCCCGCTATCGACCAATCCGCTCCCGGACTATCCCATTTACTCAAATCGCTGGCAAAATCATCGTAGAAGCCGTTGAAATCATCAGCAAAATCGGAGCTGGTCGCCAGATAGACATTCTTTAATTCCGCACCGGCGCTTTCGTTCCCGGCAGTGTCTTTAACTGTGATCTTAAAGTTATAAGCCCCTTCCATCAGATTACCCACCGTATAAGAACCCTCGCCGGAAGCCAGACCGTTTAACGTCCGTCCCGCATCATAGCCGCTGCCGCTGTCAATATAAAGAGTGTAGGGGAAACCGGCAATGTCGCAATCTATATTTTCGCTGGGAATCCAACTCAACCTGATACTGTTGGTGCCTTTGGTTTCCGCCCGCAAATAGCTTACATCTTGGGGCAATACTACATCGGCTACCGTAGTGAAGCTGCTGCTTACGGTAAAGATATTGTCGTCATAATCGCGGGATTGCAAAAGCAGGGAATAACTCTTGCCTGAGCCGAACAGCCCCTGATTGAAACCGTCTTCGCTCTTTGGTTTGTAATATACCGAGTAATCCGGGGTTGACCCGTTTCCATCGGATAAAGCCACCTTATCCGGAGCAACCTGCGTGGTAATCCCGTTATCGGTGATGGCTAAAGCGATTTCGTCCGGATTGACGCCGCTGCCGGTGTCCCGTACCTTGAAGCTGATGGTGCTTGCAACAGATACGTTATTGGCGCCGCTGGCCGGCTTTAAGTTTTCGATGGTCGGGTCGCTGTCTACTCCTTCGCAAGGCGTGGTGGTGGTAAAAGTGCCGGTGGCATACAGGTTATTAGTCTGCCGATCCTCGGCGCTGACTATGATAGTGTATTCGGTATTCGCACTCAATAACGGCGCCGGATTTAAAATCACCTTAAGATAACTGCTGTTCTCTCCGACATCTATGGCGCAAGCCCCTAAGGCGCATGTTCCGGAACCGGCTCCGCTCAACCCTACCTGGACACTATTCGGATCAACCCCGTCTCCCACATCCTGCAAGTACATAACGATGGTCTGATTACATAAAGCGCCGCCGGCCCCATCGGGCGGAATCAGGCCGGTCAACACCGGAGCGGCGGCGTCCGCGGCTGGAGTCAGGTTTTTTAATGACTGTGTGGTAAAACGATAGCCCAATTCACCGGAGACAATTATATATTGTTCGTTTTGCACCGGATGGGTTTGAGCGGTGTATGCCGGGGAAACCGTGGCGAGATTAGGGATAGTACCGGCTTTCACATACCCGGTAATGGTTGACCAGGTTGCCGGAGCACCATTGCGATAGGTGATTAAATACATATTGTTATAGTAGCCGTTGGCCTTTAAATGATAGGAAGCCAGTTTGACTTCATTCAACCCCAGGCCGGTTTGATCGTCGAAGCGTCCGAGTACCGGCACGGTGGGCGGATTTAGCGGAGTAGCCCCCCGCTCTTCTTCGATAAACCTGAAGTTTCTGCCGGCTCCCAGATAATCTTGGGGCGGAGCGGTGCAGTAATCGCTCAGGCTGTAAACCGGCGAATCGGCAGCGAATGTCAGTTTGAAATCCGGATTAACCGCACCGGAACTATAGGCGATAGTTTCATGATCCGGATCGCGGAAAATGTAGTTGGCCGCTCCGAAACTGCCGCTTTCCTGCCCGTAATAATAGGTATTCTCCCCCGGAGAATTTCCCGCACCCAATACATAACCGTCCACAGTACCGTCAGTATCCAGAGAACTGCTGCCCCAATGCATTACCAGATTGCGATCCACCGCACCGGCTCTGTACGCCGCATCTGAACCGTAACCGGCGTTGCTGTCCAGTTTTATACCCAATCCCACCCGGTAAATAAGGTTATCTTTCACTTCACGCAATTCCGCCAGAACACCGCGAAAAACCCCGCTTTCCATGGCTAAAATCCCAATACCTTCAAAAGAGCCGTTGGCGTAATTGCCGCCCACAATAATATTATGATTGATACGCTCACCAACGCTTGCGTCCAATTCAATCTGACCGTAAACCCTGCTGCTTAACGCACCGCATTTATTATTGGTGGCCCAGGCGCAACCGTTATCGGCAATCAGATTTTCTTCGATGGTACCTTCCGATTTGAATAGCTTGATGCCGGAAAAGGTGTTGTTGAGGATATTATTGTTGCTGATTTGCACCTGGCTGTCTAAGGAGATGAACATGCCGTAACCGTCATTGTTGAAAATCCGGTTGCCCTCGCCCGCCGCCCCGCCGATTTGACTATAAGCGTTGCAAGTTGCCAAACCGCTTAAATCATTATTGAGGATGTCGTTATTTTTGATCTGAATTTTATTGCAGGGATCGCCGCTGCTTTGAATACCGATACCCCGCTCGTTATCATCGATCCAATTCCCGATGATTTCCACACTCATGCCGGTGGAAAACATCCCCAGACCGGTACGTCCGTTTTTACTGATGATATTCGTTTTAATAGACGGCGACGATTGTCCGAGGGAAACTATGCCGGTATATTTGTTGGAATAAATCTGGTTGCCCCAGATTTTCGGGCTGGAGGAATCCATCACCGTTACCGCGGCGCAGCCTTCTGTCCGCTGCTGTTCGCACTCGCTGTAACCGCCTCCGGCAAAGCACTCCGTCCCGGTCATGGATTGGCTGTTGGCAAAAATTTTATTGGCCTCAAGACTGTTCCAATCCTCCACCCCGCCGATTATCGGAGCAGAACCGTCGCGGACAACCAATCCGCTACGGGAGTTATTGGAAATAGTGCAGCCGGTTATGGTAGGAGTGGCGCCGTAACGCACGGCAATACCTGCATCGTTATTGCTGACATACAGGCCGCTGACCGCTACACTCGTTTCTTCGCCGCCGATCAAAACGCCCGCACCTGATCCGCCGCTGACTGAACTATAACCGCCGCTGACAGTAAAATTGCGCAGCGTTCCCCCTACCCCGCCGCTCCAGGCGATAGTGGCATTGCCGTTGTCCCCCTTTTTATCATTGTTTTTGTCGCCGTTGATTACAATCCAGGAGCTCAGAAACTTGGAAGATGCCGGCGGCAGGTGTTTAGGCCGAATATCCCAGTTCTTGCAATCGGAAAGACAAGGGTTGTTGGACTTATAAGTAGCAGGACAGTCAGCGGTGCAAACATCCCCGTTGCCGGTATACAACTCCAGGGTTATTTCCTTGGTAACGATGATATTTTCATAATAATAGGTAGTGGTTGTAGTATCGGCAACAGTATACGCGCTATAGGCCGCAACCTTCACTACATCCCCTCCGCCCGCCATATCGACAGCCGCCTGAATAGTCTTGCGCGCCCCGGCTCCGCCCTCCGTAAGGGCACAATCCGCACTTGTCCCGTCCCCGTCCAAACTGCACCCCCCATTGACATATCGGGTGGCGGCCTCCGTGCTGTTAATAAACAACATCAACAAAATTAACGCAACAAAAAAATGAACAAAATGAAGCGTTTTTAGTCTCATACAACGTTCCTATATATAGTTAAAAAATATAAGTAAATAGATATAATATTAATCTATGCGAACACACTACTGCTCTTACTAAAGTATACCAGGTTATTTTATTGATAACAAGGTACATAGAATATAAGGCATATTTTTATTTGTTGCTAAGCATAGTACCGATTAGATTGAGAGGCAGCAAAAAGTGGGAATTCATACTAATTCGCTATCAAACATTCAACCTTTGCCAGCGCATTATAGCAAACGGAGTTGAAAAGTTGTCGTTGCGAGGAGCGAAGCGACGAAGCAACCTCCTGAGATTGCTTCGCTTCGCTCGCAATGACATGCTTGGTGTATGTCAACTTATTCAAGCCGTTTGCTATAGTGTCATATTGCAAGGTTCGCAGATTTTTTGTTTGGTTATTGCGGTAACCTGTTTTCGATTAAGATTATGTGTCGTACCAAGTTTTTCCGGGTCTTCAAACCCGCCGAACAGGGCGATAATATTTTTCCCCAAAGCGGTGGCTATATGTAATATCCCTGTTATCCAGGTAATCAGCAAGTCCACTATGATTGATAGCAAATTGGTATAAGCTGCTAACCAGCCTACACCGAGAATTGCTGGAGAAACCCCCTTGCCAAAAACCAGGCCAGATGGTATATTGGATAGCATGAAATTAGGTATTGTTTTAGACAATAGAGTAAATAAATGGAGCATGCAGCGTTTTGAGCCCATGAAAGAAGAAATAGACATAACCGTTTTTGTAGGAGAAAGGAACCGTTATGACATAGGCTTAATGGAGCTAAAAAAACAACCCCTTTTCCATGCTGAAGAAATTCTTTTGGGAGCAAGGGAACCAATAGTAGCGTATAAAAGATTTTGGACGTCGTACCGAAGGATGGATTTTTATTACTTTTCCCTAAAAAAATACCTAAAAAATATGGATGTAGTTTTTTCTTCTGACCACATGCGTTCTGCCTACACCCTAAGTAGCTTAAAAGATAAGTTGGGGTTTAAATTTGTTCTGGCTTGGTGGGAGAATATTCCTTTTAGGTGTATACTTGATCCCAAAACACATCTTATGCAGAAATCGGTTTTAGATAAAGTTGATCTTTTTTTGCCCTATACCGAAACAGCTAAAAATGCCATGTTAGTAGAAGGGATTCCTGAAGAAAAAATTGAAGTAGTATACCCGGGTATTGACTTAGAAAGATTTAAACCAAGCAATCCACCAGAGGCTGTTTTACGCAAGTACAATATTCCAAAAGGCAATTTTGTAGTCCTTTATGTTGGCAAACTTGTATCCTGGAAGGGTGTTCATAACCTGGTTTATGCTGCTAAGATTTTGCGGGATTGGGGGATAAAAGATTTTGTAGTAGCTGTCGCCGGGCAGGGCGCTCAAAAGGAAAACATGGAAAGCATAATACAACAATCGAATTTGAAGGAACATTTTAGATTTTTGGATTTTGTGTCTTACGCGGATATGCCCGATGTTTTCAAAATGAGCGATGTTCTTGTTCTTCCAAGTTATCCGATTATGACATGGCAGGAACAGTTTGGAATGGTATTAGCGGAAGCTATGGCTACTGGAAAACCTGTTATTTCTACTCTTAGCGGTTCTATTCCGGAAGTAATTGGTAATGCAGGGATGCTTATCCCTGCGGGGGATTTTTTCGCTTTGGCAAAAAAGATTCAAGAACTTATGGAAAACAAGCCGTTGAGGGAAAAACTTGGGTCTAAGGGACGGGAAAGAGCTGAAACTCTTTTTGATGCGAAGAAAAATTCCCAAAAGTTGGCTAAAATTATTAAGCGCTTATAGGGGTGGACATCTTTTATGGGTAAGTTTGCTTTGTGACTTACACCCAGTTTTCCCCATCCTCGGGTTTGTCCCACATGAATCCAGTTGGCAGCTTTGTAACCGTAGTTCGGGATAAAAAAATTCCCTTCCCCATCAAAATGGACCCCTTACTCACAATTGTACCAAGGGCGGGGAGACCCCGCCCCTACATTCCCTTGTACACATTGAAGTTACTTACTCATGTTACGCAAAGTTACTATCCTGGATGTTTCGGGTGTGTTCCACACCGAAACCCTTCTAAAGGGCGGCGGGCCGATTGGTAAGGCTTGGCAGGTTTGAGATAAGAAACCTGAGTTCGGAATAAGAAATAGAATT
>JACRJN010000090.1 GCA_016235675.1 Candidatus Schekmanbacteria bacterium | reverse complement strand
CTCAAATTTTCCCTTGGCCATTTTATTTATGCCTCCTCGTTACAGATAAATTTTCAGGCTATTGGCTTCAGGCTCTGGGCTTTGGGCTAATTCAAATCCCCTCCGTAGGAGGGTCTTTTTCTGAACCTGAAGCCTAAAGCCTAAAGCCTGATTTAATTTAATTACTTAGTACCCTGCACTTTTGCTATAATAGTTTCTGCAATTGTTGTCGGCACTTCTTCATAATGCGAAAACTGCATGGTGTAATTTGCCCGGCCCTGCGTCATTGAGCGCAAATCCGTGGCATAACCGAACATTTCAGACAGCGGAACCTTTGCCGCGATGATTTGTATTTTATTGCGCTTGTCCATCCGCTCAATTTTACCGCGGCGTGAGCTTAAATCGCCGATGACATCACCCATAAAATCTTCCGGCACATTAACTTCCACAGCCATCGTAGGTTCAAGAATGGCCGGACTGGCTTTGGCGGCGGCGGCCTTAAATCCCATGGAACCGGCGATCTTAAAGGCCATTTCCGATGAATCTACATCATGATATGACCCGTCATATAATGATATTTTAACATCTGTCATAGGATAACCGGCTAATACGCCGTTTTCCATGGCTTCTTTGATACCCTTTTCAACCGCGGGGATATATTCACGGGGGATGACACCGCCGACAATATTATTTTCAAAGACAAAACCTTCGCCCGGTTTATTGGGTTCGATTTCCACCCACACATGACCATACTGACCGCGCCCACCGGTCTGACGGATATATCTCCCCTCTCCCTTGGCGGCACGACGGATGGTTTCCCTATAGGCAACCTGCGGCTTGCCGACGTTGGCTTCTACCTTGAACTCTCTCAACATGCGGTCAACCAGGATTTCCAGATGCAACTCGCCCATACCGGATATAATGGTTTGCCCGGTTTCATGATTAACCGCTACCCGAAAGGTAGGGTCTTCGGAACTTAGCCAGTTTAAAACACTGCCCAATTTTTCCTGATCGGCTTTGCTTTTCGGCTCGATAGCAACCGAGATAACCGGATCCGGGAAATCCATAGATTCCAGAATCACCGGCTTTTCTTCGATGCAAAGCGTGTCGCCGGTGGTAGTCTTTTTCAACCCTACTGCGGCGGCAATATCACCGGCATAAACTTCTTTAATATCTTCACGTTTGTTAGCGTGCATCTTCAACAGACGACCGATTCTTTCCCGGTGCCCTTTGGTTGCATTGTATACATACGATCCACTATTCAAGCAGCCGGAATATACTCTGAAAAACGCCAATTGTCCGACATACGGGTCAGTCATTATTTTAAATGCCAAAGCCGAAAACGGTTCGTCGTCATCTGCCTTACGCAAAATCTTTTGATCATTATCGGGATTTATCCCTTCAACCGGCGGTATATCCAAAGGTGAAGGTAAATAATCTATCACTGCATCCAATAATATCTGAACGCCCTTATTTTTAAAGGATGCTCCGCATATTACCGGGAAAAACTTCATACTAACCGTTCCCTTGCGCAAAGCCGTCATTATTTCTTCTTCGCTGATACTTTCACCGGCCAGATACTTTTCCATTAACCGATCATCGACCTCGGATATTGTCTCCATTAATTTTTCACGATATTCTACCGCTTGATCCAGCAGATTTTCGGGAATATCCGCCACCCGATATTTAGCACCCATCGTGTCGTCATCATAATAGACGGCTTTAAAACTCACTAAATCAATCATGCCCTTAAAACTATCTTCAGCGCCGATGGGTAACTGGATTATTGCCGGCACCGCGCTCAAGCGATCCACCAGCATTTGAACGACATTAAAAAAATCGGCACCGGTGCGATCCATTTTATTTACGAAAACAATCCGCGGCACCCGATACTTATCAGCCTGATGCCAAACCGTTTCCGATTGCGGCTCCACACCGCCCACAGCGCAAAACACTGCCACCGCGCCATCCAGAACACGTAAAGAACGCTCCACCTCTACGGTAAAATCCACATGTCCGGGGGTATCTATAATATTAACTCGATGGTTTCTCCACATACAGGTTGTCGCAGCCGCAGTTATGGTTATGCCGCGCTCTCTTTCCTGCTCCATCCAATCCATCTCTGTAGTCCCATTATGGACTTCGCCAATCTTATAGGTAATGCCGGTATAATATAATATGCGCTCCGTTGTAGTGGTTTTCCCCGCATCAATATGGGCCATAATCCCGATATTCCGGGTTCTGTCTAACGGGACTAATCTAGGCAAAACTACTTACTCCTTATATCTTCTTACCACCGGTAATGTGCAAAAGCTTTATTGGCTTCCGCCATACGATGGGTATCTTCTTTTTTCTTTACCGCCGAGCCTTTGTTTTGAGAGGCGTCCAGCACTTCCGCGGCCAGGCGTTGTTCCATCGGTAATCCTTTACGCTGGCGCGCATACAATATCAACCAACGAATCGCTAAGGTATTACGCCTTTCCGGACGCACTTCCACCGGAACCTGATAAGTGGAACCACCCACCCGTCTGGATTTTACTTCCAAAGCCGGTTTTACATTACTCATAGCTTGTTTAAACACATTCAGCGGATCGCTTTTAGTTTTGCTCTGAATAATGTTCATGGTTTCATAAAATATAATTTCCGCGGTACTTTTCTTACCCTGATACATCAGCATGGCAATAAACTTACCGATCATCTTGCTGTTATATTTAGGATCCGGCAGTATTTCTCTTTTGGCTACTTCCCGACGTCTCGGCATACATTACCTCACGCTTGGTCTCTTACTTTTTTCTAATGGTCATTCCCGAACTTTTTATCAGGAATCTAATTTAAACTACCTATTTATTAACGAAATTGACCACTGATGAATTAATGTTCACTTTAACAAATCAGTGGTCAATAATCCTACTTCTTAGCTCTTTTCGTCCCGTACTTAGAGCGGCTCTTATTCCTTTTCTCCACGCCCAGGCTATCCAAGGCACCTCTCACAGTATGGTATCTTACGCCCGGTAAGTCTTTAACACGACCGCCGCGTACCAACACAATAGAGTGTTCCTGCAAATTATGCCCGACACCGGGAATATAAGAGGTTACCTCAATACCGCTGGTTAAGCGGACACGAGCCACTTTACGCAAGGCGGAGTTAGGTTTTTTCGGCGTGGTGGTGTAAACACGAACACATACGCCGCGTCTTTGCGGACTACCTTTTAGCGCGGGAGTGGTCGATTTCTTTTTCGGTTGCTGACGGCCTTTTCTTACCAATTGATTTATAGTCGGCATTTTTCCTGTCTCTTAGCTTTTTAAATCTATGGGTTGCAAAAATTACAAAAAAAACCGTTATCCGTTTGAACCGTTCCAGATCCGCCAACGGATAACGGTTGTTTTATTTATCTATACTGCTTCGGTCTTGAAGCTTGCATACTATACCAGTAACCAAATTGCTTGTCAAGTACTTTTTCATCAATTATGCTTATTTTGGCCAGCTTTCTATTCATCATCGTCATCCAAAACCAATTCCAGTTCTTCTTCCACCTTGGGAATCGCGGCAGGAACCTCTTCTCTTTCCACCAATATATCGGGAATAACATCGTTATACATCTTCAAGCCCGTACCGGCGGAAATCAATCGTCCGACGATGACGTTTTCCTTCAACCCGCGCAGATAATCGACCTTGCCGCAAATACTGGCCTCGGTCAACACCCTGGTGGTTTCCTGGAACGACGCCGCAGATATAAAGCTTTCCGTGCTCAAAGATGCCTTGGTAATACCCAACAATAACGGACGACCGATTGCAGGCGCTGCTCCCTCGCTCAGAACACGATCATTTTCCTTTTGGAACACGAATTTATCGGCCTGTTCCCCCACCAGAAAGGTGGTATCGCCGGGATGTTCTACTTTGACACGACGCAGCATTTGCCGAACAATTACCTCAATATGCTTATCGTTGATATTAACACCTTGCAAACGGTATACCTCTTGTACCTCGTTCACCAGATATTTTTGCAGCTCCTTGACGCCCTGTACCGCCAGAATATCATGGGGATTGGGCGAACCGTCCATCAGAGGCTCACCGGCTTTTACCCGGTCTCCCTCGTGCACGTTAATGTGTTTGCCCTTGGGAATCAGGTATTCCTTCTCCACGCCTTCATCATTGCGCACCACTATTTTACGCATCCCTTTTGCGATTCCGGCAAAGCTGACGACGCCGTCAATCTCAGAAATGATGGCGTGCTCTTTTGGTTTGCGGGCTTCAAATAATTCAGCGACTCTGGGCAAACCACCGGTAATGTCTTTGGTCTTGGTGGTTTCACGGGGAATCTTGGCGACAACATCGCCGGCCCAAATCATATCGCCGTCCCGTATCATCATGTGAGCACCGGCGGGCAATAAATATGAGGCTAAGGTTTTACCGTTTTCATCTTTAATCGTCACTCTGGGCTGTAAGTTTTCGTCTTCCGCCTCCAGAACGACTTTCTGGGACATACCGGTTACTTCATCCAGTTCTTCCTTGATGGTCTCGCCTTCAATAATATCCCGGTAGGCAACCTTTCCCGTCTGCTGAGTTAAAATGGCTGTGGTATAAGGATCCCATTCCAGCAATACATCTTTTGCCTCGATCTTTTGCCCTTCCTGAACCTTTAATTTGGCTCCGTAAACGACAGTGTAACGCTCACGCTCGCGTCCGTCTTCATCGATAATTCCCAAGGAAGCGTTACGGCTGATAACTACCAAATAGCCGTCTTTATTAGTAACGGTCTTCACATCATGAAAACGTACCTGACCGGCATTTTTTACCTGAAGTGTGGTTTGCTCTGCAATTCTGCTGGCGGTACCGCCGATGTGGAAGGTACGCATGGTCAACTGTGTGCCCGGCTCACCGATGGATTGCGCCGCTAATACTCCGACCGCTTCTCCTAATTCAACCGTTTTACCGGTTGCCAGATTGCGTCCATAACAACGGGCACAAACACCGCGCTGAGAACTGCAAGTCAACACAGAGCGGATCATTACCCCTTTTACGCCCAAATCTTCTATTAATTCAGCCACTTCCTCATTGATCTCGGTATTGGCCTTGATCAAGATTTCGTTGGTGATGGAATCTCTAATATCTTCTAAGGTAACCCTTCCCAAAATACGGTCTTTTAAGGGGGCGATAACCTCGCCGCCTTCGACAATGGAGGTCACATAAATACCATCCATAGTACTGCAATCTTCCTCGGTGACGATCACATCCTGAGCCACGTCGACCAAGCGGCGGGTCAAATAACCCGAATCTGCCGTCTTCAACGCGGTATCGGCCAAACCTTTACGGGCACCGTGTGTAGAAATAAAGTACTGCAACACGGTCAATCCTTCACGGAAATTGGCGGTAATGGGGGTCTCGATGATTTCACCGGACGGTTTCGCCATCAAACCGCGCATACCGGCCAACTGCCTGATCTGCTGCTTGCTGCCGCGGGCGCCGGAATCAGCCATGACGTAAATCCCGTTGAATTCGTTGGTACCGGCGAATTCCGCTCCCTTTTCCATCAGGTCTTTATCCGCTTTTTTCAATTCGACGAACATTTCGTCGGTTACCTGCTCGGTAACATGAGACCAGATGTCTACTACCTTATTATACCGTTCGCCGTTGGTAATTATACCCTCCAGATATTGCTGTTCTACCTCGATTACCTCCATCTCAGCCTGTCTGATTACTTCCGGCTTTCTGGACGGGATGTGCATATCGTCAATGGCGATCGAAAGACCGGCTTTGGTGGCGTATTCAAACCCTAATTCCTTTAATTTATCCAGCATTTCAATAGTTACGCGATTGCCCAGTTTACGGAAGCAAACCGCGACTAACTGGCTGAGTTCCTTTTTCCCCATTTCCTGATTCATGAAGCGTAATTCCTGGGGTAACTGCTCATTAAAGATCACTCTTCCTACAGTAGTCTCGATATATTTCTTTTCAATCCGTATCCGGATTTTAGTATGCAGGGAAACCGCGCCGTTTTCATAGGCCACCATTACTTCCATCGGGCCGGAGAAAACCATCCCCTCGCCCTTCTCACCGGCTTTAGGTTTAGTCAGATAATGACAGCCTAAAACAATGTCCTGAGAGGGTACGGTCAGAGGCGCACCGCTGGCCGGTGAAAGTATATTATTGGAAGACATCATTAAAACGCGGGCCTCGGTCTGCGCTTCTAATGACAAAGGCACATGTACCGCCATCTGGTCACCGTCGAAATCGGCGTTAAAAGCGGTACAAACCAGCGGATGGACGCTGATGGCTTTACCGTTCATCAATACCGGCTCAAAGGCTTGAATTCCCAGACGGTGCAAGGTTGGTGCCCGGTTTAACAAGACCGGATGCTCTTTAATTACCTCTTCCAGGATTTCCCAGACCTCCGGCTTTTCCTTTTCCACCATGCGTTTTGCGCTTTTAATGGTGGAGACATAACCGCGTTCTTCCAGCTTTTGGAAGATAAAGGGCTTGAACAATTCCAGCGCCATCTTCTTGGGCAAACCGCACTGATTCAATTTCAAATCCGGCCCGACCACGATAACCGAACGTCCGGAGTAATCAACGCGTTTACCCAACAGATTTTGACGGAAACGCCCCTGCTTGCCTTTGAGCATGTCGCTTAATGACTTGAGCGGACGATCATTCGGCCCGCGTAAAACGCGGCCGCGCCGTCCATTATCGAACAGGGCGTCAACCGCTTCCTGCAACATTCTCTTTTCATTGCGGATAATGACTTCCGGGGCTTTTACTTCCTGCAAGCGGCGTAAGCGGTTATTACGATTAATTACCCGGCGATATAAGTCGTTCAAATCCGAAGTGGCAAAACGTCCGCCGTCCAATGGGACTAAAGGTCTCAATTCCGGCGGGATTACCGGGACAACTTCCAGAATCATCCATTCCGGTTTGTTGCCGGAACTGCAAAAGGCTTCGACCACCTTTAAACGTTTGGTGATGCGCTTTTTCTGCTGAACTGAGGTAACTTCCTTCATCTCCCGGCGCAATTCCTGGCGCAGTTCTTCCAAATCCAATTGCTTCAATAATTCACAAATCGCCTCGGCGCCGATACCGACCCGGAATTTGTCCTTGTATTCTTCCTCCAGTTTGCGCTTCTTCTCTTCGCCGACCAGTTCATATTTTTTTAACGGGGTATCACCCGGTTCGACTACTACATAGGATTCGAAATACAGGATTCTCTCCAACTCCCGCAGGGTCATATCCAGCAGGTTACCGATACGGGAAGGCAGGGCTTTAAAAAACCAGACATGCGACACCGGGGCCGCCAATTCAATATGCCCCATTCTCTCTCGCCGCACCTTGGATTGGATGACCTCGACACCGCATTTATCGCAGACGATGCCGCGATGTTTCATCCGCTTATATTTACCGCAGTTACATTCCCAATCGCGGGTCGGCCCGAAAATACGGGCACAAAACAACCCGTCTTTTTCCGGTTTAAAGGTACGGTAATTAATGGTCTCTGGTTTCTTTACCTCGCCATACGACCATTTACGGATGCTTTCCGGTGAAGCGATACCGATTCTGATAGCATCGAATGTATTAGCTTCCTCTGGTCTATTAATAAAGCCTAATTTATCCAAACCAGTTCCCTCCTTAATAGGGTCACGATTTATTTTTCTTTAATCTCTTCTTGCTTGATTAATTCCACGTTCAGGCAAAGGCTTTGTAATTCCTTTACCAAAACGTTAAAGGATTCGGGAATACCCATACTATGGATACCTTCTCCCTTGACAATCGCCTCATAGGCTTTGGTTCTACCCTGAACATCGTCCGACTTAATGGTCAACATCTCTTGCAGGGTATAAGCCGCTCCATAGGCTTCCAACGCCCAAACCTCCATTTCTCCGAACCTCTGACCGCCGAATTGGGCTTTACCACCCAAGGGCTGTTGGGTTACCAGAGAATATGGTCCGATTGAACGGGCATGAATCTTATCGTCAACTAAATGAGCCAATTTTAATATGTAGATGTAGCCCACTGTGACTCTTTGATGAAAACGCTCGCCGGTTCTGCCGTCAAAAGCATCCATCTTGCCGTCTTCCGGCAAATTGGCGGCCTTCAATTCCTCCTTTATCTGATTTTCAGTGGGCGCATCGAATACCGGAACCGCAACGTGCATTCCTAAGGCATTAGCCGCCCAGCCCAGATGAGTTTCCAGAATCTGACCGACGTTCATACGGGAAGGCACGCCCAGCGGATTCAAAACGATTTCGATAGGCGAACCGTCGGCTAAAAAGGGCATATCTTCTTCCGGCAATATTTTGGCCAAAACACCCTTGTTACCGTGACGCCCGGCCATCTTATCACCGACAGACAATTTGCGCTTCATCGCCACATAAACCTTCACCAGCTTAATAACGCCGGGGGGTAAATCACCGCCCATACTCAAACGCTCGATCTTATCATCGTACATCTTGCGCAGCAATTGAAGCTGATGGTCTAAATAATGGCGAATTTTTTGAATCTGGCTGGTAACTTCAGCATTTTTTACCTTTATCTCGTTTTTATCTAAAAAGGAATTGGCAGCTTTCGCCAAAAACGCTTCATCTATCGCCGCCCCTTTAGCTATAATGGTTTCACCGGTTTGGGCATCGACGATGTCGAAAGCTACAATTTGTCCTTTTAATAATTCCCGTACTTTGCGGTATTCTTCATTTTTGACGATGCGCACCTCGTCATCGAAATCCTTTTCCAGGCGGATTCCGTCTTCCTGCTCGATGGATCTTGCTCTTTTATCCTTATCCACACCGCGGCGGGAAAAAATCCGCACCTCGACTACCACACCCTCGATTCCGGGAGGTACGACCAAAGAGGCATCACGCACGTCACCGGCTTTTTCACCGAAAATCGCCCGCAATAGTTTCTCCTCCGGCGTTAATTGGGTCTCACCCTTAGGCGTGACTTTTCCAACCAATATATCGCCCGGTTTAACCTCAGCACCTACACGGATAATCCCGCTCTCGTCCAGATTGCGCAGGTTATCTTCACCCACATTGGGAATATCGCGGGTTATCTCTTCCTTGCCAAGCTTGGTGTCACGCGCTTCAATTTCAAATTCTTCGATATGAATAGAGGTATAGGCATCCTCTTTTACCAACTTCTCGCTAACCAGAATAGCGTCCTCAAAATTATGTCCGCGCCAAGGCATGAAGGCAACTAATACATTACGCCCCAAAGCTAACTCACCCTTATCCGTTGCCGGACCATCGCAAATAACCTGACCGCGCAATACCTTTTGCCCGATTCTAACTATCGGTTTTTGGTTGATGCAGGTATTTTGGTTGGAACGCTGAAATTTTACCAGATTATAAACATCTACCTCCGGCTCGGATTCCAATTGCTCCACCGCACGAACGATAATCCGGTTAGCGTTCACACTTTCCACAATACCGGAACGTTTGGCTAAAATAACGGTTCCGGAATCCCTGGCCACGACCGCTTCCATCCCGGTTCCGACCAGCGGTGCTTGTGTGCGCAAGAGCGGCACGGCCTGACGCTGCATGTTCGATCCCATCAAGGCCCGGTTGGCGTCGTCGTTTTCCAGAAACGGGATTAGCGCAGCAGATACGCTGACTAATTGCTTGGGAGAAACGTCCATATGATCGATGCGATCGGGAGCAATCTGTACAAATTCACCGCCGGCTCTGGCCGAAACACGATCCAATATTATTTTGCCGTCCTTATCCAGGGGAGTATTCGCCTGGGCGATAGTAAATCCGGCCTCTTCGATGGCTGAGAGGAATTCTATTTTATCGGTTACCCGGCCATTATCCACTTTACGATAAGGGGCTTCGATAAATCCATAATCATTGATACGGGCATAGGTACTCAAGGAACTGATCAAGCCGATATTGGGGCCTTCAGGGGTTTCAATCGGGCAGATCCGGCCATAATGTGTAGTATGGACGTCACGCGCCTCAAAACCGGCCCGCTCACGACTCAAACCGCCCGGCCCTAAAGCACTCAAACGGCGCTTATGGGTTAATTCCGCCAAGGGGTTGGTCTGATCCATAAACTGAGACAACTGGGAGCTTCCGAAAAATTCCTTAATTACCGCACTGACCGGCTTGGCATTGATCAAATCATGGGGCATCAACTCATCCAATTCCTGGATGCTCATGCGCTCCCGCACCGCCCGTTCCATTCTCACCAAACCGATACGGAATTGGTTTTCCAATAATTCCCCAACCGACCGAACCCGACGATTGCCTAAATGATCGATGTCGTCTATTTCGCCGTAGCCGTTGGGTAGTCCCATTATATATTTAAAGATGGCGATGAAATCGGCACCCGTTAACGTTCTTTCCGACAAAGGGGAGTCCAGCCCCAGTTTTTTATTGAGCTTTAAGCGGCCGACTTTGGAAAGATCGTAACGCTTGGCGTTAAAAAACATTTCCCGGAATAAAAATTTGGCGTTATCCACCGTGGGGGGATCGCCCGGACGCATTCTTTTATAAATCTCGATCCAGGCCGTCTTTTTATCCCGTACCGGGTCTTTTAACAAGGTGTCGCGCAAACAATTCCCGATATGGCTGTTTTCCAAAACCAGCAATTTCAACGGGAATTTGTTGGCGGCAATTATTTTGCCGATAGTATCGTCATCCAGAACTTTATTACATTCAACCCAGATTTCACCGGTTTCTTCGTCAACAATATCTTGTGCGGAAACACGCCCGCTCAAGCCTTCCCGACTAACAGGCAAACTGTTTATCCCGGCATCCTGTATCTTTTTAACCGCAGACCGGTTCAGCTTAGCGTTATGTTTAACCAAAACTTCACCGCTCTTAGGGTTGGTTAGGTCGGTCGTCACACGAGTGCCTAAGTGAATCTCCGGGTCTAATTTGACAAATAGCTGCCCGGCTTCATCCGCCGTGACTTCCTCTGTCGGGTAAAACTCGCGCAATATTTCCTCGTCATTTTCCAGTTCCAACGCCCGCAACAAAGTTGTGGCAAAAAGTTTACGCCGACGATCGATACGCACATAAAGAAACCCGTCGCTGGCTAATTCAAATTCCACCCAGGAACCGCGGTAAGGGATCAGACGCGCTTCATAGGTGGAACGCATCCCGAAATGATCCTTGCCCTTTTCCTGATGAAAGAAAATACCGGCGGAGCGGTGCATCTGGCTGACTACAGTCCGTTCGGTACCGTTGATTATAAAGGTACCCTGCTCGGTCATCATCGGGATTTCCCCTAAGTAAATCTCCTGCTCCTTTACCGCCCGCACCATTTTTTGCTCTTGTTCCGGTTCCTTTTCGCAAACGACCAGACGAACGGTAACCTTTAGCGGTGCAGCAAAGGTCACCCCCCGATGACGCGACTCCACTACTCCGTATTTGGGTTCACCCAATGTATAAGTGACAAACTCCAAATACGAATTTTCCTTAAAATCGCTAATGGGGAAAACACTCTGGAAAACGGCTTGTAACCCTACATCTTCCCTTTGATCGTGCGGTACATCCACCTGTAAAAAACGCTCATAGGAGCGCCATTGCACCTCGATCAAATTGGGAATATCCATAATGTGCGGTATTCGCCCGTAATTCTTACGCTTTCTCCAGACAGTGGTTCCAATTTCACCCATATCAATCTCCTAGATTTTAAGCCTTGATTGGCCAAATAGGCCATTAAGATTCTAAGGGACATAGAAATTTCAATTATACCCTGTTGGGCTCCAGGCTTTGGGCTCTGGGCTTTGGGCTAATACAAATACCCTCCAGGGGAGGGTCTCTTTCTAAGCCTGAAGCCCAGAGCCTGAAGCCTGGAGCCTATTTTAGGAATAACGATACTTTAATATCTTCCAAGTCTCTGATTACTTTACTTCTACTTTGGCTCCGACTGCTTCTAACTGTGCTTTCATTGCCGCGGCATCTTCTTTGGATATATTTTCTTTCACAGTTTTAGGAGCTTCATCGACCAAAGCTTTGGCCTCTTTCAAGCCTAAACCGGTAATGGTGCGAATTTCTTTAATAACCTGAATCTTTTTGTCGCCTGCCTCCATCAAAATGACGGTAAACTCAGTCTGTTCAACCGCCGGAGCCGCTGCCGCACCGGCCGCTGCAACACCCGCCGCCGGAGCCGCCACTGCCGCAGCAGCCGATACTCCAAATTTTGTGTCCAAGGCTTTTACCAATTCAGATAACTCTAATACGGTCATCTGCTCTATGGCACCGATTAATTCGTCTTTACTGATTACTGTTGGCATTTTATCCTCCTTAAAATTGTTTTTTAGATTACGCACTGGCCGATTTTTGTTGGCTAATCGCATCTAAGGTTAATACAAATTTCTGCAGCACTCCGTTTAATGTCCGCACAAACCCGCTAATCGGGGATTGAATTCCGCCCAAAACCATAGCAATAAGCACTTCTTTGCCGGGTAACGTCGCTAAAGCATTGACTTGTTCTTTGGTTAGGGCTTTTCTCTCTAAAAGCCCGCCTTTAATCTGCAATTCGCTGAAATCGGCGGCAAATGCTTTCAATATTTTTGCCACTTTCGCCGGATCATCTCCGCCAAAAGTCGCCGCGGTCGGGCCGGAAAATATCTGCTCCAATACCTTGGCCTGATCTTCAGCGCCCTCTACCGCCCGGCTCATAAGTGTGTTTTTCACTACACTGTATTCCACCCCGACCTTGCGTAATTCACCTCTGAGCTTATTGATCTTTTCCACATTCAAGCCGCGATAATCAGTAAAGATAACAGCTTGAGATTGCTGATACTTATCGGCTATTTCCTGCGTCTTTTGTATCTTTGTTTCCTTGTTCACTGTCGCCTCCCTATGGGCTTTTCCAGCCTAAAGCCACCTGCTTAAACTTATAAATTTTAAGGCAATCCAAACAATGCAAAAACTGCATTGATTAAATTGCCGTTATATAGTATCCCAATTAAGCCCGCAAAACGGAACGCAATTCTATCAGGTCTAATTTTATACCCGGCCCCATCGTGGAGGATATTGTAACACCCTTTAGATATTGCCCTTTACTGCTGGCGGGCTTCATTTTTACGATGGTCTCTAAAAAAGTCATCACATTCTCTTTTAAAGCTTCTGCGCTAAAAGAGACCTTGCCTACCGCCGCATGTAAATTGCCGAATTTATCCACTTTAAAGGTTATCTGTCCCTTTTTAATTTCCTGTATCGCACGCGCGATGTCGAAAGTCACGGTTCCGGTTTTCGGATTGGGCATCAACCCGCGGGGGCCTAAAATACGCCCTAATTTACTGACCGTTCCCATTACATCCGGGGTGGCGATAATCCGATCGCATTCCAGCCAGCCGCCGTTAATCTTTTCGATATATTCGTCGCAACCGACCCAATCTGCCCCATTGGCCTGGGCTTCTTTTTCCTTCTCACCTTTGGCCAAAACCAGGATTTTGACCGCTTTGCCCGTACCGTGGGGCAATACCACCGTACCGCGCACCATTTGTTCGGCATGGCGCGGGTCTACGCCCAGACGTACAACCACATCCACAGTCTCGTCAAACTTAGCGTAGGCGCATTCTTTCACCGCTTTTACGCCGTTTTCTACGGAATAAACAGCCTTGCCGGCCTTCCCTTTGGATTGGCTATATTTTTTCCCTGTATGCATTATACTCCCTCGTTACTGGTTATAGCGGGATAATATCAAGCCTATTCCTGTATTTATCCCTCCCACACGTAGTTATATTTTATTCACCGCAAAGGCGCAGAGAGCGCAAAGGACTTCAAAATTGATTTTCCAAATCTTTCTATTTCTGACTCACTCTGCGTTCTTTGCGTCTTTGCGGTGAAAATTTCTTCTTAAACGATCTCTATCCCCATGCTTCTGGCAGTACCCGCAACGGTATTAATCGCTCCCGCCAAATCGATCGCATTCAAATCGGGCATTTTCAGGCGGGCAATTTCCTCAATCTGTTTAGCGGTAACCTTTCCCACTTTCTCTTTATTGGGGGTAGCCGAACCCTTGACGATGCCTGCCGCTTTTTTCAAAAGGACTGCCGCCGGCGGTGTTTTGGTGACGAAAGTAAAGGAACGATCGGTATAGGCGGTAATAATTACCGGGATAATTGTCCCTTCCTGCCCTTTGGTTTGCGCATTGAAGTTCTTGCAAAACTCCATAATATTCAAACCGTGCTGCCCCAAAGCCGGCCCAACCGGAGGAGCCGGATTAGCCTGCCCTGCCGGACATTGAAGCTTTATCAAGGCTTTTACTTGCTTTGCTGCCATTTTTTATTCCTTATATTTTGAAAGGCTTGAGGCTTGAGGCTTGAGACTTAAGGGATCACGAAAATTTTATCTTTTCCTCACCCCTCAAGCCTCAAGCCTATTTAACTACGCTTTCCCTACCTGTAAAAAATCCAATTCCACTGGCGTCGCCCGGCCAAAGATACTGACCATCACCTTCAGGCGTCCCCGCTCCGGGCTGACTTCCTCAACCACACCGGTAAATCCGGTAAACGGGCCGTCCATAATCTTAACCGGTTCACCCTTTTCAAATTGTACTTTCGGCTTCGGCTTGGTCTCCCCTTCTTTAATCTGATTGATTATTTTACTTACCTCTTCATCCGACAAGGGTGTAGGGGCATTGCCGGTGCCTACAAAACCGGTAACCTTGGGGGTATTGCGCACAACATGCCAGGATTCATCAGTCAATTCCATTTCAACCAACAAATATCCGGGGTAAAATTTCTTGCTGCTGATATGCCGCTGACCCTTCTTGAATTCGACCACATTTCCGGTAGGGATGATCACCTGTCCTACCGATCCCTCTAACCCCATAGGCTTTAAACGCTGTTCCAGATTAGCCTTTACCTTGTCCTCATACCCGGAATAGGTGTGTATGATATACCACTGCTTGGCCATTAAGTACCTCTTATTTCATAAGTTGACTGATTATACCCTGTAGCGCCATATCGACAAGCCACAAAAAAGCGCCGACCATACCGATTGTCGCCAACACCACCGACGTATTGGTCTTTACTTCCTCACGACCAGGCCAGGAAACCTTGCGCAACTCAGCCTTAACTTCACTAAAAAATATTTTTATCTTTTCAAACATAATTTACCACTTAAACCCAATAATGTTCGCTTAACGTAGCGCAGACCTTCAGGTCTGCTCCGGAGTGCCCGCCCAAGCCACCCCTAAGCAGGGCTAAAGCCCTGCGCTACATCTTAAGTAAACGGGATTGCACTTAAACTGTAAAATGGCAGGCCAGGAGGGATTCGAACCCCCAACACCCGGTTTTGGAGACCGGTGCTCTAGCCGTTGGAGCTACTGGCCTACAATTTATTTTGGCCTTGGGCTCTTGGCTCTGGGCTTTGGGCTTTGGGCTTAATCCTCTTCCATCCATGGAAGAGTTACTTAGAAGCCTGAAGCCTAGAGCCTACTTGGTTTCTTTATGCACCGTATGGATACGGCAGAAACGGCAATATTTCTTAAACTCCAGACGATCCGGCGTTTTACGCTTATTTTTTGTGGTTGTGTAATTGCGCTGTTTACATTCCGTACAGGCTAAAATAATATTATCTCGCACCGCTTAAGCTCCCTTCTTAACTACGCGATTATCTCACTGATAACGCCTGCGCCCACGGTGTGTCCACCTTCACGGACGGCAAAGCGCAACTCTTTTTCCATGGCTATCGGGGTAATCAGTTCCGCTTCCACGGTCACGTTGTCCCCGGGCATCACCATT
>JACRJN010000089.1 GCA_016235675.1 Candidatus Schekmanbacteria bacterium | reverse complement strand
GGGGGGGCTGTGCCCACCATTGGTGGGCACAGCCCACCCTACATCTTCTCATACTTTCCTCAATTTATTTCTTATCCACGCCGGATTGCGCCGACAATCCAGAATTGCATAGATAAGCACAGTATTGTCTTCTACACAATAATAAATGGCAAAGGGAAATCTTCTTGATAGCAAACGAAAATATCTGCCAAAATATTTGGGATGTATTCCTCCATAAATCGATAACGAATCAATATCCGAAAAAAGTGTATCTATAAAAAAAGTGCCAAGACCTTCAGCTTGCTTTTCATAAAACCAATATCCATCGATTAAATCTTGACCTGCCGAAGCAAGAATTTTAACTTTCATGAAATCTTACGCCGAATACTTTCTTTTGCTTTACTCCAATCTATAAATTCATCTTTGCCCTCTTTAATACCGTTCTCTCTTTCATCCAAAATTTTTTTATGCCAGGATGGTGAGGGGATACTATTCGCCTTTTTGCACAAATCATCCCAAATTGTCTCCATAGTTTGGATTTTTTCTTCAATCGACATTTCAGCTAAAGGCAAAGTTATGCTCATAACAAACCTCTATTTAATTATCCTCTTTGTGCCTCTGTGTCTTAGTGTGATCAATTCCTATTTACCCTTGGATTTCCGCACCACCGCACCTCTATTTATCCGGGCTTGATTGGCCCTCAATTTGCGGCTGGGGGTGAGCTTTATCCGCCAATTGGTACGATAACTTAAATTTTTATTATCTCTAGCGGCCATTGCCAAAATTCTCCTGATATAATTTCAAGCCCTTTTCCACCGCTTTGACTACTGCCCTGGAAGAGATGCTTGCCCCGGTTATCTGGTCGATTTCCCCCCCGTCTTTCTTGATCGCTATTTTACCCGCCAGGGATTTACCAATAAATTGCTGCAAAAACGCCTCATCGGTTATTTTTGCGCCCAAACCTGGGGTTTCCTTATGCTCAACAATCTTTATCCCGGTAATCTTCTGAGCGGCATCGATCCCCACCATAACGTTGACATCTCCGCCGAATCCGCGCTGCGCCATATTAAAAGCCGTTCCCACCGGATTCCCCTGTTTGGTCGCCCGGTAAAAGGTTACCGCCAAATCATTTCCCCTGCGGTCTTTGCCGATAACAATCGTTTTTGTATCCTGATCCGGCTGATTATCATGCTCCGGCAAAACCGCATTGATCGCCTCCAAACGCGCCAAGCGATCCTGCTCGGCAATCGGGTCTTTGGTGGTCTGATAAACGAGGGCTAAAGCCAAAGCCGCCACCGCGCTGACCAGCACCAATACAATAACCAGCTTGGCAATACTTATTTCCCCGCTTTTTTCCTGCTCACTCATATATCCATTCTCGTTTTTAAGTATTTCTTTGTTCAAAATAAATTTTCTATTTCTTTTTTGAATTTTTCAAATACCCCCGTCGCGTCTGCCACAAGCGGTTCCAGTCGATCCGGATATAAATCAAGAGCATAGGCATGACTAAAAAAATGCCTAAATGCCAGAAACCGCTTTAATTCATTTGCAAGGATTTCAGAAACAATATTTCTTTGAACTGCAACTAAAATCAAATCTTTATGCCAAGACTCACCTTGTGAAATCTCAATGTTTTTAGCAATTAATATTCGCCTTATAACATTCTCGATGCCATTATAAAAATTGTGCAATAAAGCGGCAACACCTGCTAGTTCAAGTTCAGAAATCTGAGACAATTCTCTATCTATCGGAAAAGAGGCAATTATTTTCTCTATGGCTTCATATTCGGCATCAATTTGATCTCGCCAATTAGCCATAAAGGAGAATCCCCTCTTTCAAAATCAACCTAACAAACTTTGACGTTCCGGAAATATCCACTACATCAACAGGTTTTGACAAGGAAAATATCAAATCACCATAATAGCTGTAAAAATCCTTTGGGGCTACGCCTTCGACGCCAATGTCGATGTCTCTGCTTTCCTGTTCGTTCCTTAAGCTGGAACCAAAAAGCAATACACGCTTTGCCCGGTACTTTTTGGATATTTCACAAATTGTCCGTTTATCGGATTCTGTGATCATCTTGCCTTCCCCGCTCCAAACGGAGTCGGTTTAATATAGCGATCAATCAAGGGGCAAGCCGCATTCATCAATAAGATGGAGAAAGCCACGCCCTCAGGATATACGCCCAGCACACGAATCAGGGTCGTCAGAATACCACAGCCGATGCCGAATATTATCATCCCCTTATGGGTTACCGGGGAGGTCACGTAATCGGTGGCCATGAAAAAGGCGCCCAGGAATAAGCCGCCGGTTAATAGATGGTAGAGCGGATGGGCATATTGAGTAGGATTCAACAGCCAGAAAATAGTGCTCATAACTCCCACTGTTCCGATGAAACTTACCGGGATGTGCCAGGTTATATAACCTTTCCAAATCAAATAAATTCCGCCGATTAACAGGGCGATTTTGGCGACTTCGCCAATTGATCCCGGAATATTGCCGAGCAAACAATCCCAATAGCTGATATTAGCGATTTTGGCCACCCCGTCCACCTTTAAAAGCCCTAAAGGGGAAGCGGTGGTAACGGCGTCCGTCGCCCCGGACAACAAAAGCGAGGGACGAATCCAGGTGGTCATCTGCACCGGGAAGGACAACAGTAAAACGATTCGTCCGACCAAGGCCGGGTTGAATAGATTCTGCCCCAGACCGCCGTAAATTTGCTTAGCTACAATGATCGCTACAAAAGCCCCGATTATCGGCATCCACCAGGGCACAGTCGGCGGCAGGGTCATGCCCAGAAGCAAACCGCTAATCGCCGCCCATCCGGCAAACCAGCGCACCGGCTTGCCCATAATCTTATTGAAGCCAATCTCGGCGGCCATGGCCGAAACCGTCGATACCGTTAAGACCAGCGCCGCTTGCAGGCCGAAGAAATAAACACCCATCACGCAGGCCGGAACAAGCGCTGACAACACGGCAATAATAATCTTCTGAAAATCTTCTTCCGTGCGAATATGCGGAGATGAGGATACATATAACTTGGAATTATTCATTGTTTTTTCCCAAAGTCAACGGGGGGAATATTCAAACAACAGCGACGTATACATCTTATGATTTCTACCCCCTGAAAAACCACTAAAATGTTTAAACCGACAGGATAATTTTATATCAATTTATCATATTCGGCATGCGTGCCTATCCAGAACCAAACCAATCCGTCTTCGACCTCAACCGCTAAAGCACGGTATTTTATACCTACACGTACTGACCAATATTGGCCAGCTTTTTTCTTATATAAAGACGGATGTCCCGGATTGCTTTTTAATATTTCAAAATTCTTATCCGCTAACCGTCGAATAGCTGCCGGAAGCTTTTCATAGCAAGACCAAAATGAAGGACTGGCAAAATGCCTCACAGTTCTTTGCATTTTTTAGCCTGATAATCCTTCAAAGCTTTTTGGGCTAATTTATCCAATTTCCCGGACGCTGCATCGTTTTCAAACTGCTCATCCCAATTTTCAGCATCAAATCCCTCAAGCCATGTCCGTAAAGCAGCCAGATCATATCGGGGCAACTTGGAAATCGCTTCTTCTATCTCTTTGACAGTGTTCATATTTCAACTCTTTTTCCGTTGCGCCATAATCTCGGCCTTGGTCTGGCGAATCCAATGGACAATCGGGCGTTTGGCCGGGCAGCCGTAGCTGCAACAGCCGCATTCCAGGCACATCATTACATGATCTTCCTCGGCCAGTTTGTACTCCCCGTGTTCACCGTAAATGCTCAGCATATTGGGCAGCAAGAGGCAGGGACAAACCGCCACACAATTACCGCAACGGATACACGCTTTGTAGCTTTCCTGATCAACTTCATCTTCCAGCAAAGCGACGACACCTGATGTACCTTTGATTACCGGGACATCCAGACTATATTGCGCTACCCCCATCATCGGGCCGCCTAAAATCACCTTGCCGGTTTTCTCATCCAGCCCGCCGCAAAATTCGACCAATTCACTGATAGGAGTCCCTAAGCGCGCCAAAAGATTCTTCGGCTCCTTGATCCCTCTGCCGCTTACCGTCAACACCCGTTCAATCAAAGGCTTTTGCAGGCGCACCGCATCCCAAACAGCCACAACAGTACCGACGTTTTGCACCACCACCCCCACATCCATAGGCAATCCCGGAGGAGGAGGCACTTCACGGTCAAGCAGGGTTTTAATCAGATGTTTCTCCGAGCCTTGCGGGTATTTGACATTCAGGCTGACCACGCTTATTTCTTTGACGCTGGCCTGTTTCAGCAAATCAACCGCATCAGGCTTATTAGCCTCGACGCCGATAATAACCTGTTTAGCCCCTAAGATTTTGCGCAGAATTCCGGCACCGGCGATTACATCTTTAGTGCGCTCCACCATCAGACGGTGATCAGCAGTCAGATAGGGCTCGCATTCAGCGCCGTTAATCACGAGGGTGTCGACAGGTTTTTCCGCGGGAGGGCTTAGCTTAACATGCGCGGGAAAGGTCGCGCCGCCCAAGCCGACGATACCGGCTTGCTTGATGCGGGCTTTCAATTCCTCGGCGGAGAGGGTAAAGGGATTAGGAGTTTCGGCATAGTTTAACTGGTTTTGGCTGGGATCGTTTGATTCGATTACTATCGCGGGTAAATATTTACCCATCGGATGAGGATAATTATCTATATCTGCCACTTTACCGGAAATACTGGCGTGGATTGGAGCGGATACGAAGGCGGCGGCTGAGGCGATCAGTTGTCCGACTTTAACCTCGTCACCCTTTTTAACTAAGGGTTCGGCAGGCGCTCCGATATGCTGGGATAAATGCAACGTTACCTTTTTGGGGATAGGAGCAACTTCGATTGCAGAAAGAGCAGTAAGTTTTTGTTCGGGAGGATGAATCCCCCCTTTAAAATAATTTAAGCTCATAGCATGGTGAATTCTACAGTACAGCTTGGGCTTTGTCAAGCAGCACTTTAGTTAACGTAATACCGGCTTCCTGTAATAATTTGCCGCCCAATTCGTCCGGATAGCCGTTACTGTAAAAAATGTGGGTGATCCCTGCATTGATTATCATTTTAACGCACAATACGCAGGGTTGATGGGTGGTATAAAGCACGCTGTCCTTGATGCTGATGCCGTACAACGCCGCTTGCAGGATAGCGTTTTGTTCGCCGTGTAATCCTCTGCACAATTCGTGCCGTTCGCCGGAGGGCACTTTCATTATCTCCCGAATACAACCCGCTTCATCGCAATGCTTCATGCCCCTGGGCGCTCCGTTGTAACCGGTAGCCAGAATGCGCTTTTCTTTCACCACTACCGCCCCGACCTGGCGCCGCAAACAGGTAGACCGCTTGGACACCAAATGAGCTATCTGCATAAAATAATCATCCCATCCGATTACTTGCATATTACTTACCAACCTTTTATAAAACTTTTTTTAACCACGAAGCACACGAAGATCACGAAGAATTAATATTGAAGAATAAATATAAGGGGATTGGAAATTTTTTAAATATTCTTCTTCGTGTCCTTCGTGAGCTTCGTGGTTAAAATTTACCTCAATTAAAATTTACAACTCACCATAAAGCGGAAACTGCCTGCACAATTCATCCACCTGCCGCTTAACCCGCTCAATAACCTTATCGTCGTTTATGTTGTGCAGAACCCGGCTAATCAGATTGCCGATTAAGATCATTTCCGCATCTTTCAGGCCGCGGGTGGTCAGGGCCGGGGTGCCGATTCTGATTCCGCTGGTAACCTGAGGCGGTTTGGTGTCGAAGGGGATGCCATTTTTATTTACCGTAATCCCGGCTTTATCCAATACATTGGAAGCGACATCGCCGGTCAAGCCTTTTTCGCTGACATCCACTAATAACAAATGGTTATCCGTGCCTCCGGAAACTAAACGGAAGCCCTCTTTCAGCAATACATCCGCCAAAATTTGGGCATTCTTTACCGTCTGCTGTTGATCGGCCTTAAATTCCGGGGTATCCGCTTCTTTAAAGCAAACCGCTTTTCCGGCGATCACGTGCATTAACGGGCCGCCCTGAATTCCGGGGAAAATTGCCTTGTCGATCAAATGGCCGAATTCCTCCCGGCAGATGATGATTCCTCCGCGCGGGCCGCGCAATGTTTTGTGGGTGGTGGTGGTTACAAATTCATATAGCGGGACGGGACTGGGATGAACACCGGCTACAACCAGTCCGGCTATGTGGGCAATATCGGCCATAACGTAGGCGCCCACCTCATCGGCTATTTCCCTGATAGCGGCAAAATCAATGATGCGCGGATAGGCGCTGGCGCCCGCCACAATCATCTTCGGTTTATGCTCTTTAGCCAATTGCCGCAATTGCTGCAAATCCAGACGTTCATCGACCCTGCGCACCCCATAGTGATAGAAATTGAAATAACGCCCGGAAATGCTTACCCGGCTGCCGTGGGTCAAATGTCCGCCATGGGCTAAATCCATACCCAACAGGGTATCGCCCGGTTTGAGCATGGCAAAATAGACACCTAAATTAGCCTGAGAGCCGGAATGGGGCTGCACATTGATATACTCGGCACCGAACAGTTTTTTCGCCCGTTCGATGGCCAGACTTTCGGCGGTATCGACATGTTCGCAGCCGTTATAATAACGATGTCCCGGATAGCCTTCAGCATACTTATTGGTCAAAACCGAAGCCACGGCTTCCAAAACCGCGGGAGAAGTAAAATTCTCCGAGGCGATCATTTCCAGGCGCGATGCCTGACGAACTTTTTCTGCCTCGATTACTTTAGCAATTTCCGGATCGACAATTTCTAACTCTTTTTTCATGCTTTTAAATTAGCCTTCTCAATTTCTTCAATCATCGCCACCCGGCGGGCGTGACGCTCACCGGCAAAAGCAGTTTCTAACCAAATTTTTACTATATCCTTAGCCAAATCCTTATCCAATACCCTGCCGCCCAACACTAAAACATTCGCGTCATTATGTTCCCGGCTCATCCGGGCGGTAAATTCATCATGACAGAGGGCTGCCCGCACTCCGGGAAACTTATTGGCCACCAAAGACATCCCGATGCCGGTACCGCACATTAAAATACCGCGCTTTACGCTGCCGTCGGATACCGCCCGTGCAACTTTTTCCCCGATTTGGGGATAATCTACCGGTTCGGGAGTGGGCTTGCTGTAATCTTCGACCTGGTAGGCTTTAGACAGTAAATCGGCTTTGATAGTCTCTTTCAAATCCCACGCCCCATGATCGGAGCCAATAACAATTTTTTCTTTATCTGACACCATCTTTCCTTATCTCTGTGTCTCTGTGTGAAATAAACTTCTTTTCTCACACAAAGACACAGAGCCACAGTAGTTCTGTAGGGTGGGCTGTGCCCACCATTGTGGGCACAGCCCACCCTACAATCTCCCAGAGGGAGAGGGGATGCAACACCTTAACTTAACGGCATTAACCCTGACGGGAAACCCGCCCATAGAAAGTTTAGGCTCGGCAAAGCATTCCTTCACCGAGCCTAAACACTAAAACTAATTTATAATTTAGAGAAGAATCTCTATAATTATTTATTCCTTCATCCCTGCCTCGCTACGTACATCGCTACGTGACTGTTTGGGATGACAATGGACGCAGAATTTCGGTAAATTCTGACCGCCATCGCTGTCCCAACGCAAATACATATAAAACGTGTTCGCCGGGTGCTGGTTATGACAGCTGGTACAAACTACGTCTTCCTCTTCGCCGGGAAAACCCTTCGACTCCGGAGGAAGCACTACCTTTTTCGGATCGGGAGTAAACCCAACCGGGTGGGTGTGATTCAAATCGATCGGGCGATAACCCGCTCCATCCGGTTCCGCAGCATGGCAGGCCAAACAGAGTGAACCGATTCGTTTCAATGGCTGCCCGGTGCGGGGATTGATGGTGGTGGTATTAGGAGTTTCAGTCAGGATAACCGGCCCCTGTCCGCTATGGACGCCATGGCACAAGGTACAATCATCGTGCGGTCCGGCGGATACCAATGTAGGAATCAATAAAGCCACGATCCCTACGCCTAGTAAAAACTTCTTCATTGTTTCACCTCCTCATGCTCAGGTAAATAAAGATAAACAGCTATTTAAAAAGTCAATGCGTGGGATATATTAGCTGATAGCAGAATTTTTGTCAACGAAAAAATAATCAGCGAATCGTATCTATAAATCCGCGTTCGCGGGCGGGCGCTCTGCGTATCGCCCCTTCCGGTCTGACCTTATCTTTATGACAATTGGCGCAAAATTTATTGATTTGATCGCCCTTGCCCGCCGGCCAGCGTAAATATTTATAATTGGGATTAGACGGATGATGATTATGACACCCCATGCAGGTTAATTGCTCTTCCTGCCCTTTAAAACCTTTGGCCTCCGGGGGAAGTTTTACCTTGCGCGGCACAATCCCCACCGGGTGGGTTTGATGAAGATCGATAACCTGAAAACCCACATCAACCGGTTTCAGCATCATTTCATTTAAAACCTGAATGTTTCCTTCCAGCTTAGTGGCATCCCCACCGGGGCTTTTGGCCGGAGCCGCCCCTTCTTCCGCTAATTCATCTTCCTGCAAATCCCCTCCGATATCTTTATACCCGATGTCTCCCGGCTGCGGGGAATGGCAGGAAAGGCAAATAGCTTCAATCCGCTCCAGCGGCTTGCCGGTATTGGGATTTATTGTGGCGATCTTCCGTTCTTTTGTAAGAATCGCCAGCCCGATCCCCAGCCGGTTGCCGTGGCAAATCGGACAATCCTCATGCGCATAAGGCCAGGCCGATTGCGAAAACAATAGTAAGCACAGCAAAGTCAGCAGCAAAAAAATTATTTGCTTTTTCACAAATCTCACACACATCGTATTTATGCCCAATCGAGCGTTATGTTTTATAGATGCCAAAACCTGTTTTTTCATTTCCATTAACAAAACGGAAAAATTTATTTCGCATTTTCCAAAGATTTAATTTGTTTCAAGTCGATTTTATCAAAGTATACAAACAATAAACCCATTACCGTCACCGGGACAAAAATCACTCCATGTAATATGAGAGCAAAACTTTTAGCTTTATTCGGTTCGATATCCAATAAAATTAAACAAGAGGCGCAGGCAAGATGAAAAGTACCGACAAATCCGGGGGAGGATGGCACAGCTACCCCAACCGCGACTACCACTGCCATCAAGATCGCACTGGAATAAGGCAATTGTATGTTAAAAGCCGGATAAAGCCCGTAAAAGGTCAGGGAAATCATTAACCAGATCAGGACAGAATAAATAATGACGGAGACCATGTGGCCTCCCCTGGAAAGGCTGTCCAACCCGCTGACAAATGACCCGATTGCCGCAATAAGTTTCTCATGAAAATGCGGGAAACGCGGCAGTAAAATTTTGCCCAATACGTTACGCATCTTTTGAAAATACAGCCGGGCAATTACCAAAAACAGTATAATCCCGACACATAATCCGGTAGACAGAGTGGCCGCTAATTTCAAGCTATAGGGGTTTATAATTTTATTTTGTTCAAAACCGCGGGGAAAGGGGAAAAACAACATGATGCCGATTAAAAACATGAGAATAACCAGAGCGTCGAATAAACGTTCCACTACCACTGTAGCCAAGGATGCGGATTTGCTGATCCCTTCCCGCTGGCCGACTACATATGCTTTGGCGATTTCCCCTAAGCGAAAGGGTAAAATATTGTTTGCCATAAACCCGATCATGGTTGCGGAAAACATCCGGAACAGGCTGATCTTCTTCAAGTGCTCAAGCAGGTATCTCCAACGCTGGGCGCGCAAAACATAAACCGCCATATGTAAAAAAACTACCAGGGGAAGGTAGGCATAATGAATCGATTTAATATTCCGCCAAACTTCAATCCAGTTTATTTCCCTGGAAAAAAAGTAGAGAAATACGACACTAATCAGTATCCCCATCCAGAATTTAAGACGCAAGCTTTAAACTCCTTTCCTATGCCGCGATGCACCTGAGATTTAAAACGTAAGAAATAGTATTTAGGCGGATATAAGGCTAGCAAATTTAATGTTAAATGTAAAGAATTGTTTTTCTTGCTAAACGATCAACGGCAATAGAAACATCAAAAGTACCAATAGAATTAATGACAATCCCAAACTCAAATCGCGCTGGAAATATACCAGAATATACCCCAGGGCGGTAAAGGGGCCGAAAGATTCTTCCCCGTCCGTCGGTTTACATTTCTGCGCCTGTTTTATTAATTGGTTTTCAAATCTTTTAGATTGCCTGCAAATCAAGTTCAGCAAGCGCTCCGGCAAGCAGCTTAATCTAAGCAAATCCGCGATAAAAATTTTTTGTATCTTATCCTTTTGAATTGTTCTCTTATGCAGGCTCTCATAATACTTACCGGCAAACTCCTGTTCCCATCGTTTACAATAACAAATGACCTCTTCTTCTGCACGGCTCCAGCGATTTTGCCAGCAATTCCAATGGCCTTGAGCAGTCATCGACAGGGTTGCCCGACTCTCGGAAAATTTTTTATGCGCTGCGGCTGTTTCCGCCAATAAATTTTGCCCGGCATTGTTTAAAACAGTAAGTATCAGTGAAATCTGCCTAAACAGAAACAGCCCGCCCTGCCCCAGACGGCGATAAGCATAATCCACCAAAGGGATCGGCGTAAAATGCTGCCGGAAAAACCCGCTGAAATAGGCCAGCGAAAAGACCGTAACACCCAGAATGGCATTTATAACCGTCCCTGATAGTTCATGGAACAATGGTTCCAATTTTATCTTGATCCCCAAAGCGTCTCCTGTTATTCCCAGCATTCGATAGGGAAAAATTCCACCTAGAATAATGAGTACGCTCAAAACGGCAATCGGAATCAACATGGCCTGAGGGATGGAGGTTTTTGTAGGTTGTTTCTCATAAGCCGGCTGAATAAAAATAAACCACATAAATTTGATAAAGGACGCCAGCGTTCCCGCTCCGGTCAGGATAAAAATCCCTTCCATTATTTGCGGCTCCCAGGAGAAATGAACCGGAAAATTTTTCAACCCGTCGGACAAACAGGTATGGAGCAAAGTTTTACTCACATAACCGTTAAAAAGCGGAATCCCGCTGATGCCTAAACTGGCGATGAGGGCCAAGACAAAAAGCAGGGGCAGCAATTTAAACCAGCCGCCCAGTTCCTTGAGATTGAGCTTGCCCGTCTGCCAATAAATTACCCCGACAATCAAAAAGAGGCTGCTTTTGAACAGAGCATGGTTGACGACATGATAAAGACTGCCGGAAAGCGCCGTCGCCTCCCCCCAATATAAACACATCCCGATCCCCAGAACAATATACCCCATCTGGCTGATACTGTGATAGGCCAGCAGACGCTTGGCATTGCTTTGGAATAAGGCCAGACCGACTCCTAAAAGCATATTAATCAACCCAACCCAAAGTAAAATATAGCCTAATTGATGTCCCTGCACAGTCCAGGGGCTGACAGCATATGATTGCAGATAACCTTGAGCCAGGCGGATCATCCCGTAAGCCCCGGCCTTGATCATCACCCCGGAAAGCAGGGCGCTTGCGGGAGTGGGGGCTGCCGGATGGGCATCGGGCAGCCAGATGTGCAGAGGCATCAATCCGCATTTGACCATAAGCCCCAGGAGGATAAGAGTCAGCGCTATCCGCCAGTTTTGTATCGATAAGCCAGCATTCTGCCAAAGCGCCGACCATTGCAGGGAATTGGTACCAGTGTGCAGGATAAGAATCCCTCCCAGCAGACAGATCCCGCCCGGCAGGCTTAACGCCAGATACTTCTTCCCGGCATACAATGCGGCTTCGTCCTGCTCATGGCTGATCAGCAAATAGGCGGAAAGGCTCAAAAGCTCCCAGAAGAGGAAAAAAGTCAACAAATCCTCCGCTATCACCAGTCCCAAATTAGCGGAAAGCGCCAAAAGCCAGGCGCCGGTGTAGCGCTGCATCCCTTTGTCAGTATGCAGATAAGCGTACCCATAGATAGAAGCCAAACTCCAAATCAAACTGGTAAACAAGCAGAAAAACAGACTCAGACCGTCCAGGTAAAAATTTATCCCGGAAATAAAAATATCCAGCCCGGCGGGAATTGGGGATTTATGAATAAAAACCGTAGGATATAATGTTAAAGCGCAAAAAAAGGGGAAAAAACTTAAACAGGAAAGCAGCTTCAAGCGAGCGAAATTTTTACAATATTGAGCAAAAACCGCTCCCAGCAAAGGGATCAGAATCATCCCCCAGATTAAATACTGACCGGTTGTCGATGAAAGCCTGGTCATGCCGGAAACTTCCTTAATTTTTTAGCCACGAATTACACGAATTACACGAAAAATTTGATGTTTCGGCGTGTCCCCACGCCGAAACTAACAAGGGGTAACGTTTCCCCTTTATGGTTTCGGTGTGAGGACACACCGAAACATCACATCCCCCGCAAATCTCTTTCCCCTGTTTTTATGTTAAATTTCCAATTCGTGTGTTTCGTGAAATTCGTGGCCATCAATACTATGGCAAAACAAACTCCCGTTCCCTGGGGCGTATCACTAATACCGGACATGGGGCTTTGCGTACCACCTTTTCCGTGGTACTGCCGATTAACACGTGGGCGATACCGGTATGACCGTGGGAACCCATGATAATTAAATCGACATCGTTATCACGGGCATATTTGATAATCGCTACAAAAGCGATACCGAATTGAACGGCATTGATTGCCTCAACTTCCGGATGAAGATTCTTGGCCTCAGTCAGCATTTCATCCAATTTCCCCTGAACTACTTTCTGGCGGTTATCCCTGATCTCCTGTTCGGCATACACCATGAATAAATTATCGTCATAAATGCGGTCATCGATGATGTTGACGATATGCAGTTTCGCCCGGTAATTACCGGCCAGGGAAATCCCGTAAGTCAAAGCCTTGCGTGAATCCTCGGAAAAATCCACCGGCACCATGATGTTTTTCAGATTGATCATTATTATCCCCCGGTTAACGAATGGTTGTCAGTTGTCATTCTCGCAAAAGCGGGAATCCAGAAGTTGTTGAAAAGACTCGTCTCGGCGTAGGCCGAGACGTAGCCGGGCTGGATTCCCATTTTCATGGGAATGACATATTGTGACCTTTTTTGATGTTTCGGTGTGTTCTCACGCCGAAATATCCAACCTTAACATTTTTAAACCTTCTTAAACAATTCTACCATAATGCCTTCCCTAAAGCCAGCATCGCTGACAATTAGTTCCCCGGCTTGCAGAATTTCCAGGATGGTTAAAATAATAACTGTACCGGCGATAATAATATCCGCCCGTTTTGGCTCCAGACCGGGGGTTTTGCGGCGCAAGTCCAAAGGTTGATTGATAAAGTTATTCAAGACAGCACTTATTTGTTGCCTAGACAGAACATAATTATTAATCTTCTTCGGATCATACTTCTCCATCTTTTGGGCTACTGCTGCAAGCGTGGTAATAGTACCCGCCGTTCCCACAACCAGGATAGCGGGACAAAATTTGGCTATGTGCGCCGATAATTCCTGCTGCACGTAATGCAACAATTTGCTGCATTCCACCGCTTGCGGCGGATCGCTTTTCAGAAAGCGTTCGGTCAGGGAAACCGCTCCGATCTCCAGGCTGAAAAGTTCCTGAATCCTCCCCTGCCCGTCAGTGAGGATAAATTCCGTGCTGCCCCCTCCGATGTCGATGGCCAGATAGCTTCTCCCTTGCAAATTTAACGCCGTTTCTATCCCCTGGAGGGTGATTCTGGCCTCGTCTTGGCCGGAAACCACGGTAAATTCCAAGCCGCAAGTCTTTTCCACCTGGGCGATAAATTCCTTCCCGTTGCTCGCCCTGCGCATCGCGCTGGTGCCCATCGCCCAAATGGTTTGCGCCCCCAATGCTTTGGCTTTCAGGCTGAAATTTTGCAGTACGGAGAGGGTGCGCTCCTGAGCCTGCGGCAAAAAGGGCTTTCCCGCCTCCAATCCCTCCCCCAAACGGGTTATGTCCTGGGCTTGATGCAACACCCGGTAGTTTCGGACATCCGTCCCTTCGATCACCAGCAAGCGCACCGTGTTGCTGCCTACGTCGATTACCGCCAGTCTGTTCAAATGCTTATCGCTCCATTTTAAACTTGTTAACCAATGGGTTTACCACGAAGGGCACGAAGATCACGAAGGAAAATAGGTGTAAAAAACTTCGTGCTTTTCGTGTCCTTCGTGGTTATGTCTGCTAGCCCGCTATCTTTTTGAGTACTTCCATTTCTTTGCGCAAGATAGTATTAATTATATTATCAAGCTCAATATGTAATTTTATTGCTTTCCCGCTGAAAAAACTAGCTACTTCCTTGTCCAAATAAACAGGGATTTTCAATTCCTCTATGGGTCGATAAAATTTTCCCTGTTCGGCTTTAGTGAAATCATATTCTTTTTTCATTATGTATCTCTCGAATTGTTGGGCGCAGCCCACCGAACTAAAAATGCGCCCGCCAGGCCCGAATCAACCCATATGACCCGCTGAGCATCATGTTGCCGTGGGGGGCGGCCAGATAGTAATCCGGATCGGCAAACCTTTCCCGGTTGGGGCCGGTGAGGGCGATGAGATCGATCGCCGCTACCCCCCCTTGCGGGACGGTTTTGACATAAGCCCCGTGACCGTCGGAGGCGAAAATTTCCTCCTGGGTGATTGTGCCCTCGGCTAACTTGGTCAGAAATACCTTTAATCTCTCCGCGGTCAACAGGGAGGTATGATGCTCCCACAGCCCTAAAATTTGTTCGCCGTCCAGATATGCGGCCAGAGCATGGGCATTGCCTAAATTGACGATAATCTTGCGTCTTTTTTGCGCTACCTCATCATCTTCCAAGGCACCAAGAATCGCCGCCCATCCCGTATCCATCACCAGAAACGGCAGTTCCTGCGGCAGACTATCCGATACCGCCAGCATACGGGTAAATAGCTTAGGGATATTGGGACGCGGGAAGGCCAGATGCGATAAATCCGGACAATGATCCAAAATCCGGCGGTGCTGCTGGAAACGAAACAGACGATTGCTTACCCCCGGCGGCGCTTGCCCGTGATCCTGTACGGCTACGGCTATCCCGTCGATTTGCGGGTCTTCTCCTAATTTGATAAGCGCAATCTTTAAATTTCCCCAGTCGACGTCCTTGGTCTCCATGGCCATAATCTGATCGGAGTTTTTCAACTCCAGCGCCTCTTGTTCGGAAACCAGCGTCACACCTTGCTCTTGCACTAATGTCAAATTATTATGGAAAGTCTTGGCAGCAGCGGCGGTGGCCAGAATCTTGATTTTATCTTTAAAAATACTTGGGGCGTGTTTCAATAAAGGAAAACCGCCCATGGTATGTCCCCAAAAAAGCGGTGTTTTACCTTCAGCTACAGCCTGACGGGACAGCTTTTCCAAAAGCAGCCCCCGGCTGGGGATAATCAGGCTGGTACAGTTTTCCCAATTCTTATCGCTGTCATAAAGCACAATATCCTGAGTACCCCGTCCGACATCGATGCTAAGTAATCTCATCCTCTTTGGCATTCTCCCATTTTTGGGGTGATTTATTGTTATGCGGGGCCACAAACCCGGCAGAGACAATTAATTTTATCCCATCCTCCACAGAAATGGAAAGGGGAATCACATCTCTTGTGGGCAGTATCACCAGCATACCTGAGGTGGGATTCGGGGTGGTCGGGACAAAAACATGCACCGTTTCCCCACCGGCGGCTTCTTTTGATTCTTTGATCCCCTCATTAGTAATAAATCCTATTGAAAACATCCCTTTGCGCGGATATTCCACCATAACCACTTTACTAAAAGCCCCCTCGTTAATACCGGCCAGGGAAATAGTCTCGATAAGTTGTTTGGAGGAGGTATAAATACTGCGCACCAGGGGAATACGTTCCAACAAGGATTCGAATATTTTTAGCAGCTTTACCCCCATGACGTTATTGACGATAAAGCCCACGATCAGAATCATGATGCAGGTAACGATTATTCCCAATCCGGGGATATAGGTTATTTTCTCGCCGTCCTGGGCAAACTGTTCCATGATATTAATGATCACCGGTTGAAATATGGCATCGGCTCTTTTAAAAAGGAACCCCAGCAATAAGTAAGTAATGGTTAAGGGAAGAGCCGCCAAAAATCCGGTAATGAACATATTGCGCAGCTTACGGCGAAAACCAGTCCCGAACATTTTAATTCCTTGTTATATATTTAGTTTTGAGATTAAAAATACGTTGCAGGGATTGATCCAGACGGCTATCAGTTATCAATCCATTTTGAACAGCTTTATATAAAGACTCAAATATATTAATCTGTATGTCCTTCTTATCCCCCACAATAAAAAAATCCACGCCGGCCATAAAAGATTGAACGGCTACAATTTCAATCTTATCAGAATTAAGCGCCTTCATCAACATATCATCGCTGATAACCACCCCAGCAAAGCCCATCTGACGGCGCAATAATTCTGTTAGAATAAAGGGAGATGTCGTTGCCGGATTATTCCCGTCCCAGGCCGGATAGAGAACATGGGCGGTCATTATCGCCGGTAAACCGTTGCCGATAGCAGCGGCAAAGGGTGCTAATTCCCGCTGTCGGAGAATATCCGGCGCGGCATCCACCGTCGGCAGAGCCAGATGAGAATCCAGGCTGGTATCGCCGTGACCGGGAAAATGCTTGCCGACGGCGATCAGCCCTTCTTCCATCATCCCCAGCATCAGGGGCAGCGCTAATTCAATCACCCGCTCCGGCGTTGAACCATACGAGCGGTCGCCGATAATCGGATTTTGCGGGTTGCTGTTTACATCCAGAACCGGCGCCAGGTTCATGTTGATTCCCGCTCCGGTCAGTTCCCGCCCCATGGTTTTGCCGATTCGATAAGCCTCTTGCGCGGATTTGATAGTACCTGCCGGAGGTAATAGCGTAAATTCACTGCGGAAACGCTGCACCCGCCCACCCTCATGGTCAACGGCGATAAATAAGGGGATGGCCGGGAATTGTTTTTTTGCCCAACTCTGTAACTCACTGCATAGCTTGATCAACTGCTGCCGGTTTTGGTAATTGCGTTTGAAGAGAATTACCCCGCCCGGTGAATATTGATCCAGATAGTGTTCCAGTTCCGGAGTGAATTCGCACCCGTCGAAACCGATCAGTAGTAATTGGCCGATTTTGGCTTTTAATGATAATTGGTCGATGAGCAATGAGTTGTTCCTTTTTTTAAACCACGAAGCACACGAAAAGCACGAAGGAAATTATTTAAAAATGTTTTTTCTTCGTGTCCTTCGTGGTAAATCCTTCGCTCTCAAACATCCTTCCTCTTGGGATCAAGAACATCCCGCAAGGCGTCGCCGATGAAGTTGTAGTGCCAGGGCTTTAGCCCTGGAAGTTCAGCCCTAAAGGGCTGGGACTACGAAATTTAAGATTTTTTAGAACAAAAAAGGTCTCCCTATTTACACGCACCAAATTATTTAAAAATCTTTTTCTTCGTGCTCTTCGTGTCCTTCGTGGTAAATCCTTCGCTCTCAAACATCCTTCCTCTTGGGATCAAGAACATCCCGCAAGGCGTCGCCGATAAAGTTAAAACTCAACACTACCAGCATGATCGCGATTCCCGGAAAGATCGAAATATGCGGGGCAAGCAGCATGAACTGGCGCCCCTCGTTGAGCATCGCGCCCCAACTGGGGGTCGGCGGCTGCACTCCCAATCCCAGAAAGCTCAAACCCGCCTCGGCCACAATCGTTCCGGCCAGACTGAAGCTGATTTGGACGATGACCGGCGCCATAATATTGGGCAGAATATGCCGGAAAATGATGCGTGCGTTACCTAAACCCTGCGCTTTTGCCGCGGTAATAAACTCCCGTTCCTTTAAAGATAAAACCTCCCCGCGCACCAGACGGGCATAACCGATCCACCCGATTAAACACAAGGCGCTGATTACATTCTGCAAACCGGGGCCTAATACCGCCATCAGCGCGATTGCCAGGAGGATACCGGGAAAGGCCAGCAAAATATCGATCAGCCGCATGATGATTTCATCCAATAGCCCGCCGAAATAACCGGCCACTGCCCCGATGCAAATTCCCGCCAACGAACAAATCCCGACGGTAACCACTCCCACCAATAAAGATATGCGAGCGCCGAAGATCAGACGGCTGCAAATATCACGCCCAAGCTTATCGCGTCCCAGAATATGTCCCGGACCGGGAGGCGTCAAGCCTTGGCTCAAATCCTGCCGATGGGGAGGGTATGGGGCTAAAACAGGCGACAACAGCGCCGCAAATACCATTAATACAATGATTATCAATCCGAATAAAGCCAGCTTATGTTTAATAATTTGTGAGAACATTACACTTTTATAAATAGTAAAATGATTTAAAATATACTACAATTCCTAATAGATAAGAATACCAGAAGAACGATAAGAAAACAACTGAGAGTTAATAGCGATCCGCTTTTAAAGAGTTTCTCTGTCTTTTACACGAAACGATCATACCCTTCAGGGCACCACGCAGAATGAAAATATTTCCACCGCCGTAGCCGTAGTCCCGTGGCTTTAGCCGCGCATTTTCAGCTTAGGCTGAGACTAAAGGCATGTTCACCCGGAACGGCTTGAATTATAGCCGTAGTGCCAGGGCTTTAGCCCTGGGAATTCAGCCCTAAAGGGCTGGGACTACGATATTAATTGACGAAAAGATTTCTTGCGAAATTTTTAACAAAAAATATATTTTTGACTTAAGTCAAGGAAATTTCTCTTGAAGCTGTGTATAGTTTAATCATTGAAGCTAAACATAACAATTTTGGTTATATATAAAAACCTGAGAGGTGCCAAATGAAAAGACAAATCGTAAAAATCAATGAGGCGTTGTGCAACGGATGCGGGGCTTGCGTCACCCCTTGCGCCGAGGGGGCGATCAGCCTGGTCAACGGCAAGGCCAAGGTGCTGCGGGAGGAATTTTGCGACGGGGCCGGGTTTTGTTTGGGGGTCTGCCCGACCGGGGCATTGACCATCGAAACCAGGGAGGCTCCGGATTTCAACGAACACGCCGTGCATGAAGCGGCGATCGGGCGAGAAAAAACCTATATCGCCCAAAGTTGTTTCAACTGTGGAAACAGCGAGAATCAGGCGGTGTTGTTTCCTTGTAGAAAGGAAGGGATGAGCTTATGGGTCTGCGTCCGCTGTTTACCGTATTTGATTCATGGGTAAGATGAGTCGAGATACGAGACACGAGATACGAATTTTTGTATTTCCGTACCTCGTATCTCGTATCTCGTATATTAAATCCCCTAATCCCTAATCAATACCCAATAGTAAATTGTTCACAATCACCAAAGGAGGAAAAGTAATGGACAACATCAGTCAACATGAAAGTATCAACAAGATGTACGAAAAGGCGCATCAGGCGGGGATGGATACGGTAGCCGACCGCTATGCCGCTCAGGAAGCCATTCGCTGCAAGGCTTATTGCGAGAAGGGCTTGAGCTGTCAATTGTGCAGTAACGGCCCCTGCCGCATCGTTCCGGGACGGGTGGATCGCGGGGTCTGCGGTATCGACGCCGACGGCATGGTAATGCGCAACCTGCTGCATAAGGTCAATATGGGTATCGCCGCTTACAGCTTTCACTGTAAGGAAACGGCCAAAACCCTGAAAGCCGCAGCCCGCGGCGAAACCCTTTTCAAGATTAAGGATGAAAACAAGCTCAACATCCTGGCCAATGCCTTAGGGGTAAGCACTGCGCTGCCTTTAAAAGATAAAGGAACGGCGGTGGCCGATGCCCTAATCGCCGCCCTCAATCAGGACTCTGATGAGGAATCCAAACTGGTAAAACATTTCGCCCCGGCTCACCGTCAGCAGGTATGGCGTAACTTAGGGATATTTCCGGGCGGCAATTTACATGAATTGATGGATTCCACCACCCGCGCCATGACCAACATCGACGGGGATTGGGTCTCCCTGGCCAAAACCGCTCTGCGGCTGGGGATAGCCAGTACTTACGGCGCGCTGGTACCGCTGGAAATGGTGCATGACACATTATTAGGCACTCCCAAGCCGCATAAGGCCAAGGTGGATTTGGGGATCATCAATCCGGAATACGTCAACATCCTGCCCAACGGTCATGAGCCTTTCATCGGAGCGGCGCTGATTGAAATCGCCTCCCGCCCCGAAATTCAGGCCAAAGCCAAAGCCGCGGGCGCCAAAGGCATCCATATCGTCGGTTCGATTGAAACCGGCCAGGAGTTGATGCAGCGCTTTGAGTGCAACGACGTCTTCGTTGGCTTGACCGGCAACTGGCTGAATCAGGAATATGTGCTGGCCACAGGCTCGGTGGATGTGTTCGCCATGGATCTGAACTGCTCCGTGCCTACCCTGGCCGATTACGCCGCCAAATACGGCGCAACCCTGGTCAACGTCTCCAAGCTGGTCAATATCCCCGGCGTGAGTACACACATCGATTATCAGCCGGAGCAGGTGGACAAGCAAGCCGAAGCAATCATCGGACTGGCCGTCGAAAATTTCAAACGCCGCAAGAACGATATTAAACCCAACACCTTACCCGTTAGCGAAATCGTCACCGGTTTTTCCATCGAATCGGTTCTGGCCGCAATCGGCGGAACTCTCGATCCGCTGTTGAATCTGATTAAGAACGGCACGATCAAAGGCGTGGTGGCTTTGGTAAGCTGTAGCACCTTGAAAAACGGCGGACAGGATACGGTGACTGTGGCGGTAGCTAAGGAATTGATTAAACGGGATATTCTGGTACTCTCCGCCGGATGCGGAAATGCCGCCTGTCAGGTGGGAGGCTTGAATTCTCTGTCGGCTCAGGAATGGGCTGGGCCGGGATTGAAAGCGGTTTGTCAGCAGTTAGGCATTCCCCCGGTCTTGTCATTCGGCACCTGCGCCGACACCGGACGCCTGATTACCCTGGTCAACGCGGTGGCCGGAGCCTTGGGAGTTGACCCCTCTCAATTACCCGTAGCAGTCACCGCTCCCGAATATATGGAGCAAAAAGCGGTCATCGACGCCTTCGGAGCGGTAGCCAGCGGTCTCTACACCCACGTCTCACCTCTCCCGCCGGTAACCGGCTCCGCCGCGGTGGTGAAGCTGCTTACCCAGGACGTGGAAAGCTTAACCGGCGGTAAAGTAGCGGTAGAAACCGACCCGGTAGCCGCGGTCAACGGAATCGAAGCGCATATCATGAAAAAGAGGGCCGCGTTGGGGATATAAGTTAATTATTTGGCCACAATAGGGGCGCAAGGGGATTTATACCTTGCGCCCCTATTTTTTCCGATACGATTGAATGCCAATAAGGAGAACCAGTTATGACAAGAAAATTTCTATTTTTCAAATGAACAAAACTTTACGCCGCAAGCGGCAATTCCACAATAAATCTAGCCCCCTTCGGCTGATTATCTTCTACCCGGATGGTGCCGTTATGCTCGGTGACAATCCGGTTTACGATCGACAAGCCCAGTCCGGTTCCCCCCTTCTTTTTGGAAAAATATGGCAGGAATAACTTGTCTTTGTCATCGGGCGCAATCCCTGTTCCCTCGTCGATTATTTCCAGGCAGGCCACCCGCAATTGCAGATCGCAACTGGTCTTCAGCCGGATGTTTTGATTTCTATCGCTGGCGTGAATCGCGTTATCGATAAGGTTGACCAGCATTTGCTTGATCAATTCGTCATCGAGCATCATTTGCGGTATTTCCGCTGTCGATTCAACAATTATCTTTATCCCGTTAGGGATGGAAGAGTACAGGGATACCGTCTGCTGCACCACCTCATTTAACAGCGCCGGCTGCAAGTTGGTGGAGGGCAGGCGGGCGAAACGGGAGAATTCATCGACCATGCGCTTGATTACCTCCACCTCCCGGATGACCGTTTGGGTACATTCATTGAAGACCTGCTCATAATCGGAAGATTTTTGAGCAAATTTCTTGCGCAGTCTTTGGGTGCAAAGCTGAATCGGGGTGAGCGGGTTTTTGATTTCATGGGCGATGCGCCGGGCGACTTCCTGCCAGGCCGCCATTTTTTGCGCCTTCATTAATTGGGTTATGTCATCGAAAACCACCACCAATCCCGGATAAATGCCTTCTTCCTTTTTTAATACCGCGGCGGATGCCAACAGATGGAGGGTTTCGTCGGCAAGATGCAACTGCAATTCCGAACGCCATTTGTTCTTGCGCCGGGTAAATCCTTGCTGAATGAAATCCCTTACCGGGATAAACTCGCTTTTTTGAAAAATATCCTGATAAGTCTGGCCGATTTTTTCCCGCGACAGATGCAGCATCTGACCGGCGGAACGGTTAAAGGTACTAAGCCGCCCCTGCCCGTCGAAAGACAGCACCCCGCTGGTTATATTTTCCAGAATGGTTTCCGTATAATTTTTTCGCCGCTCCAGTTCCTGGTTGCTGTTTTCCAGGGCCAATTTGTTCTGTTTCAAATCGGCAGTCATTTTGTTGAACGAATTGACCAAAATATTGATCTCGTCATCCCCCTTGACCGCTACCCGGAAATCCAGATTACCGGCCGCGATTTCCCTGGTGCCTTCCGCCAGGCTTTGAAAGGGGATGGTAATGCCGCGGGCGATGTGAAAGGCAATCCAAACGGCGGCCAAAATCACCATCAGGGTGCTAACCAGAACAATCAGCGAATAAATAGACTTCAAAGGCGTTCTATAAATCCTGCGGGTTTTATAATCCTCATAAGATTTTTTAATGTCATTGATTAAACTCATCATCCCTTGAGGGGCGTAATAATTAAATAAGATTACTCCGCTTACCGCTTCCGGATTTTCCGCAGAAAAAACCGGCACCACGGCATCGATTAAATCACCTTTGATGTTTACTTGATCCCTGACCAGTGAAAAAAGTTCCCCCTTAAAGCCCCGCTCCAGCAAACTGTTATTGTCGGAAACAAAATACCCCTTATAATCCCGCGGTTTGGGCACCACAAAAACCTCTGTCCTTTTAACGTTATAAATTTTTATGATTCCTATTTGCCCCTGCTTTTGTTTTTGCAGCAAAATCTTATTGATCTGATAATAAGAAGCCTCTTCCAATAAATGCTGCCGGCTGATGATTTTAGCCGCTTCCTGCACCGATTGCAGGGCTTTCCCCAGCGATTGTTGATAATAGGTCTGAGCTACTTGCAGGGATTTTTTTAAGGCATCTTCGTTCTGATCATTAAACCAGTTGTCGATGGTGCTGTTGATCAGATTATTGCTGACCAAAAAAAGCAAGGTGGTGGGTATCAAGGCTAAGATTACAAAGAAGAAGATTAATTTGGATTTGAATTTGCTGCCTAAGACCTTTTGCCTGCGTTCCAGGTAAAGCTTGACCAGATGGCGAAAAACCGTGGCGATTAAGGCTAACGAGATGATAATGTTGATATTGAGGATCAAAAAAAGCTTGATATTCTCCTGAATGTCATCGGGGCTGCCCAGACCTTGGATCAATAGCTCGGTAGCGGTCAAAACCACCAGCAGTAAAATCATCCCCAGGACGATCAGCCTTTTATGCTTACGACGGCGCTGTTCTTGTTCTTGGTCTGGCATACCACACCTATTTATAGGGGACTTTAAAGGTTGAGGAAACCAAGTTCGGTGTTTCAAAATCGTAAAAAGGGATAAAAAACAGCAAATATTGTAAAAAAGTTGGCGGTTTAAAGGTGGTCATATGGGTATTTAATTTCAAATAATACGCATTTTGCGGATTTAATTCCGCCAGAGATATAATCCTGACCGGCTTTAGATTGGTCAGCCATTCTTTCGCCAACAGATGATCATGAACTGTTGTAGTCACCTTATCCGCGTCGATTATGCGACACAATTTGTATTGGTTACTTAAATTATCATATTGCGCGGTAAGATAGACCTTTTTCCGGCACAATTTTTTATCCCAGCGCCAATTATATTTTTGATACAGATTAATTATATAAACAAAGTTTACGTCCATCCCGCTTTGCAGCGGCTCGGTTATTTTTTTGTTCCAATTCACCTGTAATTTGGCGGAGACCAGCAAATCTTCGCCGGAATTCTGTATTTTCAAGTCGGTCAGTTGCGCTTTTTGGGCATTCGCCGAAGACGGCGGCAAAAGCATGAGCAAAAACAAACTGATTATTTTAAACAAGTTATTTAACTTCATAATATTGTGATGCCTTCTCTATTAAGAAATACTTTTTTCACCACGAAGCACACGAAGATCACGAAGAAAAAAATAAATAGTTTAGTTAAATATCATAAATAGTTATTTTGTTTTTTTACCTTTTTTCAAGCGGTAAACTTTTTACGTTTGGCTGCATTAGCGTAAAAAATAGCATTTGTAATTCTTCGTGTGCTTCGTGCGCTTCGTGGTGAAAAGAAATCCATCCCTATATCGAATCAGTTTCGGGAGGGATTCCCGAAACACCTGCCGGAAAATATTCCCATGCGCTGTTTCGCCCTGGAAAAGCCTGAGGATTTTATATATAATAACTGGAAAATCCAACTTGGTCAAATCGGTTTTATGTTTCCATTAAAAGCACGGATTTTGCATTAAAAACTTGTTGATATAAAAGCTATCGCTACCTGAAAAAACTCATCCAACAAATCCTTCGCGTCGAAACACTTTAGGTTTCAGGCTGAAAATTTTGCCTGAAGCCCGAAGCCTGAAGCCCGAAGCCTCAATTAAGGGGGATTTATGAAGCATAACAAAAAATTTGAAGCTAAAATATTAGCCCTGTTTCTGATCATCTTGCACCTGTCCGGCTGCCAGCGAACTAAAATAGTGAAGATAACCAGCAATCCCAACGAGGCGGAAATTTATTTCGACGGGCATAAGAGCGGGGTCACTCCGGTGATTAAAAATTTAAGTTTCGAGCCGGAAAATAAAATTTTCGAAGTAGTGTTGAGAAAAGACGGCTATGCGGAAAAAAACCTGAGCCTAGCTTATATGCCCCCGGACAAGACCGATTATCATATCACGATGGACAAAGTGGAAACAAACAATGTGGAATTGAAGGAATTTTTCCCGGAATACGGTGAGAATTATGTAAAATTCATCCTGAAAAATATCCGGACTCAGGCTTACCTGGAGGAAGAGGAAAAATCGCCCAATGTAAAAAATGTCATCCGCATTACCAACAATAAGGACAAGAGCGTTCAAATCGGGGCACCCCTGCTTTCCCCCATCGGGGATGTGCTCTTCTTTTCCGAACATTCCCAGGACGAAAAAGGGGCGGCAACCTGCAACATCTGGAAACAAAGCGTGGATGCTTACGGCAAGAGCCGGATGACCACCGGCAAATGGATGGACATTAATCCGGCCTTTACTCCGGACGGGCAGGAGATCGTTTTCAGTTCCAACCGCAGCAGCGGAAACCACACCATCTGGAGCTTGCGCGTCGACGGCCTGGGGGGATTGAAGCAGGTTACCAATTCATGCGAAGTGGATGATTTTTCTCCCGCCGTTTCCAGAGACGGCGGACTAATCACTTACACCTCAATTCCTAAGGGAGTGAGCGCCCCTCAAGTCTGGACGGTATACAAAAACGGCATCCTGCCCACTCAGTTGCAGGACGGCGAATCCCCGCAAATCTCCCCGGACGGCAAAAAAATTGTGTTTGTCCGCTTTCATAAACCCAGCCAAAAAAAGCAAATCTGGGTCATGAATATCGACGGTACCGACCCAACTCAGCTTACCCAAAATACCGACTACGACGCCAAAGACCCCAAATGGTCGAACGACGGTCAATGGATTATTTTTTCCTCCGACGAGGATTTCGATTCCAGGAATTTACGCAATTACGACGTCTGGCTGATGGCTTCCGACGGCGCCAAGAAAAGAAAACTGACCGTCAACGGCTCCAGAGACGATTGCCCCACCTGGGATTACACCGGCAAATATATTTATTTCCGCTCCAACCGCGGCGGTGTCTGGAATATCTGGCGCTGTGAACTGAGCTAAGGGACATAGAATTTTCAATTGTACCGGTAGCACAGGCATCTTGCCTGTGCTACCAAAATCTTTGCCGATGCTAGAGCCGAAAGACCCGGCCAAAGTTATACACAAAAACTGTGGATAACTTGTGGAAAAGGGAAATCCGGCATCAATTAACTTTATGGTTTTAAAGGTGAGTAAAGCGGTTTGCCCACTTTGTAATCACACAGAAAATCCCAATAAATACAATATGATACCTGATTCATTTGTGTTTTCAATCAATTATCGGAAAGCATCTATATTTGAACACAAAAGTTATCCACACTTAGTAGAGCGTTTCATTAAAATATGTACATATTTATTCTGTCAAAAGCGCGTACTATACTTAATGAGTTCATAATTTGCGATTTATTATTCGGCAAAATTTCAATATGTGTGCCGCTTTTGTGCGGGCGCTGCCCGCAGCACAGGCAGGATGCCTGTGCTACCGGTACGGGCTGCGCCCGCTTTTATTTGGTAGCACAGGCATCCTGCCTGTGTTTGGGTTGAGGAACGAAACCCAAGATTCCCTCGTTCGTTTTTATGCCTCTGTTCCAATTTTTGAAATCACAATTTATGAGCTTTAAAAGTATAGTACGGCCCCATTACTGCTATACTTCTTTAGTCCCTTAGCCCTTCCCCGCTTCCACCCGGATTATTTCATAAGTCGCCAAGATACCATTTGCACCGGAATAAGTTTGCTGGTAAAATTGTTCCATATTTTGTAAAATACGCCGCGAGGCCAATCCTTTGGGACGCAAACGGGAGGAATTTACCGCTCCGATATTGCGCAGGGAATTGAGGAGTTGATGGGGGGAGGAATAGGTCAACTTTTGCAATTGTCTTTCAATGCAAATATTTCTAAATCCGCTTTGCCCGATAATATCCTTTAAATAAGCATAGTTATGAAATTCCTGGAGAAAGGCCGGCAAGCATCCTTTGTTTTCTAAATACGCCTGACTATAGGAGTGGCGTAATTCCTGGAGGCTATCGGCTCCGAGTGAGGTAAAAAATAAATGCCCTCCGGGTACAAGGATGCGCAAGGCTTCGGCCATGGCAGAAGCAATATCTTCCACCCATTGATAGGTGAGGTTGGAGACGATTAGATCGAAACCGGCGTTTTTAAACGGCAAGCGTTCGGCGTCCGCTTCTAACAGATTAAGCTTTTTCAAGCCCTTGCGGCGGACGATATTGAGCATACCGCAAGCCAGGTCGCAGCCGATAATTTCCGCATCGGGATAATAACTGCGCAGTAATTGGGTCAGGTAGCCGGTACCGATGCCTATATCCAGAATCCGCCGAGGGCTGGAACCATGCAAACGGGATATTAACCACAGGCTTAATTGCCGGGCAGTTTCTTGTTGCAGCGAGGCATTAGCTTCATAACGCCGGGCTGAGCGGGAGAAGGCTTTTTGAATTCGGGTTTTAGTCATAGTATAATAACCACGGAAGACACGGAAGGGACACGGGAAAAATAAAATTCCGTGTTTTCCGTGGTAAAAAAATTATCCCCTCATAATCGACAGGAGAAATTGTAATGTCCTTAAAAAAGAAGCTTACCAGAAAAGAAATGTTAAATCAACCGGATGAATTTGTTGCCGGTTTTACCAAGACCGCGGAATTTATCCGGCACAACAAAAGCCTTATTCAGTGGGGTATAGCGGGATTGTTATTGCTGATAATCGCGACTATTGCCCATTTTGTCTATCACGGGAACAAAAAAGAGCAGGCCGGTCTTTTAGAAGCGGAAGCGTTAAAGGCTTATCAGGGAGAGCAGACCGACAGGCAAAATATGCCTGAAACGGTTGGAAAAACCTCTGATTATAAAGCGGCTCAAATTAAATTTCGGGAACTGTTGGATAAATATCCCGGAACCGAAAACGCCCGCCGGGCCTTGCTTTATTTAGCCGATTGTTCCTATAAATTGAAGGAATATGCACAGGCGGAAAAACTTTATCACCAATATTTAGCGGAATATCCCGAACAGGATATGTGGCAAATGCTCGCCTTGCATAGCCTGGCTTACTCCCAGGAGGAAGAGGGAAAATATCTGAACGCCGCCGATAATTATCAAAAATTAGCCTCTTTGCTTGGGGATGATAAACAAAAACAGATTGTGTATCTGGATTTAGCCCGCACCTATAAATTAGGGAAGGCCTGGGATAAAGCCATTCAAGTTTATCAAAATATGCTGCAAACGCTTGAAGACCCTGCCCAGGCAGAGATTATAAAAAATCAGATGGCGCAAGCGAAAGCGCAGATGACGGATAAAGGCGCGGTCCAAACCGGCAATTGAGATACAGGAAATTTTGTTACGGCGTATTGCAGGGGCGAGGTCTCCCCGCAATGTTGTTGACAAGACGTAGCGCAGGGCTTTAGCCCTGCCCGGACGCGGCATTTGACCCCTGTGGCCGTAGCAGACCTAAAGGTCTGCGCTACATAAACATCAAAACAAAATTCCTTAAGTCAACAGCATTGGAGGTCTCCCCACCCCTGGCACAAATTAACCGTTCAATCGCAGTTTTTGCTGTTCGCTGTTCTGATTATTTATCAAGCTTAACCCTTGTTTTAATTTACTCAAATCTTCCGCCAGCAGGTTAAGCTTTTCTTCGATACTGTCGATATGCCGGACAAGCTCC
>JACRJN010000088.1 GCA_016235675.1 Candidatus Schekmanbacteria bacterium | reverse complement strand
ATGCGTGGCTAAAGCCACGGGACTACATTTATTATGTTGAACTTGGCAGGTTTGAGATAAAAACTTTCCCCTTGCCTGTTTCGGCTTGGAACAAGCCGAAACATCAAATTTTATCAATATTGCGTAACATGAGTAAGTAATTTTATTAACCACGGAAACACGGAATTGCGGAAACACAGAAAAAATTAAAGTTTGTATTGAATGTTCTATTCCGTGCTTCCGTTCTTCAGTGTTTCTGTGGCTAGTTTTTGCCGGAACATACTAAAATCATTGCAGGGGAAATTGAACTGACTTCCCCGTGTATCCTTATGGAGACCTTTTCACCAAACATTAGATGGTTTAAAATTTAAATAGTAATTCCAATCCGTTTTAAAATCCTTGACAAAAGCGACAACATTTGGTAATTTCAAATACTATACTTTGTATATCTAAGGGCTTATTCCATTAGGAGTAGCTAAAATAAAACACTGTTTGGATTAAAAATTTAAGCAGAGGAGAAAATATGCAGAAGCGCTATCTGTTAACCCCAGGCCCAACCCCGCTGCCGCCGGAGGTGGTGCGTTCTCAGGCTCAGCCGATCATCCATCACCGAACTGAAGAATTTGAACAAATTTTCGCCGTCGTTCGGCAGGATTTGAAATATGTTTTCCAAACCAATCAGGATGTGTTGATTTTAGCCAGTTCCGGTACCGGAGCCATGGAAGCCGCGGTAACCAATCTGCACTCGGCCGAAGACGATGTTCTGGTTATCAGCGGCGGTAAATTCGGGCAGCGCTGGGGACAGATCGCTTCCTGCTATGGCTTGAAACCCACTGTAATTGAGGTGGAGTGGGGACAGGCGGTCGATCCGGCCAAAGTCGCGCAGGCATTAGCGCAAAATCCCCAGATCAAGACGGTTTTTTGTACCTATTCTGAAACATCAACCGGCGCTCTGATCGATGTCAAGGCTTTGGCGGCTATTACCTCCAAGACCGACACCTTATTGGTTGTCGATTCAATCACCGCCACCGGCGTAGTTCCCTTGCCCATGGATGAATGGGGGGTGGATGTGGTAATCAGCGGTTCGCAAAAGGCTTTCATGCTGCCGCCCGGTTTAGGCTTCATCACCTTGAGCAAGCGTGCCTGGAAGCGTACCGAAACCGCTAAACTGCCCAGCTTTTATTTCAATCTGACCAAAGAACGCAAGAATCAGGTTACCAACCAAACCGCTTACACTCCGGCCATTACCTTGATCATCGCCTTAAAAGAGGCTTTGGAATTGATCAGGAAAGAGGGACTGGACAAGGTGTTTACCCGCCATCAACGCTTAGCCAACGCTACAATTGCGGGGGTAAAAGCTCTTGGACTGGAACTTTTTGCCGCCGCCTGTCCCAGCCTGGCGGTTACCGCGGTTAAAGCCCCGGCCAACATCGATGCCGGAAAGATTGTCAAGGCCATGAAAAAATACGGAGTGACTATCGCCGGCGGCCAGGATCATCTCAAAGGCAAGATTTTCCGCGTCTCCCACTTAGGATATGTCGATACCTTCGATGTGATTATCGGCATCAGCGCCCTGGAGATGGCCTTGAAGGAAGCCGGTTATGCCTTTGAAATGGGAAGCGGAGTAAAGGCGGCACAGGAAGTTTTATTGGCGGGATAGTTAATTTCCGAGATACGAGATACAAGGTATGAGATACGGAAAAATTGGTTGCCGGTTTGGTGTTTCGGCTTGTCCTCAAGCTGAAACGTAGGATGTAACGTTCCTCCTTAATGCTTTCGGCTTGGGAACAAGCCGAAAGACCCATTCTTTCGTACCTCGTACCTCGTACCTCGTACCTCGTACCTCGTACCTCGTATCTCGTACCTCGATTATAGGAGTGTTTTCCTTGTCTAAAATACTTGTGAGTGATTCTTTATCTAAAGAAGGTTTGGCGATCTTAGCCGAACATCCGCAGCTTAATGTGGACATAAAAACCAAAATGACGCCTCAGGAATTAATCGATTGCGTCGGCGATTACGAGGCTTTGATTGTCCGCAGCGGCACCAAAGTAACCGCCCCGGTTATCGATGCAGCCAAAAAGCTCAAGGTCATCGGCCGCGCCGGAACCGGCATCGACAACGTGGATTTGGAAGCCGCCACCAAGCGGGGCATAATCGTAATGAACACCCCCGGCGGCAACACCCTGTCTACCGCCGAGCATACTTTAGCCATGATTTTAGCCCTCTCCCGCCAGATTCCCCAGGCTAACGCTTCGATCAAAGCCGGTTTGTGGGAAAAGAAAAAATTTATGGGGGTGGAGCTATTCGGCAAAACCCTGGGTATCGTCGGTTTGGGACGCATCGGCGCTGAATTGGCAAGACGTGCGCAAAAATTCGGGATGCGGGTATTGACCTATGATCCCTACATCAATATGGAAGCTACCCGCCGTTTGGGGGTGGAAGTGCGGGAGTTTAATCAATTATTGCCGGAAGCGGATTTCGTCACCCTGCATCTGCCGCTGACCGCCCGCACCAAATATATTATCGATAGCAAGGCCATTCAGCTTATGAAAAAGGGGGCGCGCCTGATTAATTGCGCCCGCGGCGGTTTGGTGGATGAAAAGGCGCTGACCGAAGCGCTGCAAAGCGGTCATTTGGCCGGAGCCGCCTTAGACGTTTTCGAACAGGAACCGGCGCCGGCGGATCATCCCCTGCTCAAATTCCCGCAAGTGGTGGTCACTCCCCATTTAGGTGCATCCACCAAAGAGGCGCAGGAAAAAGTAGCGGTGGACATCGCCATCCAAATCAAGGACTATTTAATCAGCGGGGCCATCAGCAACGCCTTGAACATGCCTTCGCTACCTGCGGGAAGCAGCCGCATTCTCAAACCTTACATGGTATTAGCGGAAAAAATGTCCTCTTTAATCGCCCAATTATGCAGCGGGCGTTTCGAGGAGTTTCAGTTACAATACAGCGGAGAAATCCTGGAATGTCCGCTGTCGCCGCTTACCGTCGCCGCCTTGACCGGCCTGCTTCGTCCGATTTTGGGCGAGGATGTGAATTACGTCAATGCACCGCTGCTGGCCAAAGACCGCAACATCAAGGTAATGGAAAGCAAGCGCAGCGAACAGGGAGATTACGCCAGTTCTATCTGCCTGAAGATCAAAACTGATAGCGAGCAGCACAGCATCACCGGCACCATCTTCGGACGTCAATCGGCGCGGGTGGTGGAATTAGACGGCTTTGCACTAGAGGCGATCCCGGAAGGTTATCTTCTGGTGCTTTCCAATCAGGATACCCCCGGTGTGGTCGGTAAAATCGGCAAAGCGCTGGGCGGATTAGGAATTAACATCGGCGGAATGCAACTGAGTCGGGATGAAAAAGGCGGACGGGCATTGTCCCTGTTAAACGTCGACAGCCCCCTGCCCGCCTTCGAGCTGGAATTCCTCTGCCGGGTACCGGAAATTCTGGCGGTGAAGCAGGTGAGAATCTAGGGGTTATACTCCTTGAGGATGGGGAAACAGTCCATAATGCCTTTTTTGACCGCTTAAATCAGGGAGGTTAATTTTTATGAAAAATGCGTTATTAAAACTACAGATAGAAAGCCTTGAGCAACAGCTTAAGGTTTTAAAGTCTAAAATTATCCCCAAAAAAGAGAGGAAAACACTGTCCGACCTATATGGAGTCTTTGAGGGGAAAATGGATTTATCCTTGGAGGAAATCAAGAAAGAAGAGTATTCTTTTCAAGGATAAGCCGTGACATATATTGTAGATACCCGTATTTTTATTTGGTTTTTAGATAAAAACAAGCGACTCAAGCCAGCATATCATCAGTTGCTAACAGATAGGAATAATAACTTTGTCTTTTCCGCGATTGTGCTGGCAGAGATTAAACATCTTATTGCTATAAGGCGAATTAATGCAGATTATGAAAGGGTTATAGAGTATCTTAGCCAGTCAGAAAATGGTATCATCTATCCTGTAGATGAGGATGTGGTGGAAGAAATGCCGGAAGGGTTTAATATTCACGATGCCTTAATCATTGCCACTGGCTTGGTTTACAGGAATATTCTAAGAGAAGAAGTAAAGATACTTACAGAAGACCGGGAAATTATTGAATCCAATATCCTGTCAGTCGCCTGAGAATATCTTTGAGCAAATCAGAAGGATTCTTTACCCGCCATAAAGGTATTATGGCAATGCCTCTAAACCAGAAATTAGATTGTCTTGCTGCAAATGTTCTCTGGCGTATTGACCATTCTTTGCTCGATCGAAACATTGTCGAATCCATCTTAGAGACCTATGTACAATTTTGTCGTAGCGAGGATGCTCAAAGATTATCTATATTGGAAAGGCCGATTACCAACGAAATGCGTCTCAGATTGCGTTTCGAGTGCCTGTGTTTTTCTACTTTTCTTGTGAGTCTACAGTCATCAAAATATCTTTCAGAAAAAAAGTGGCTTGTTAAAGTACCAAATCAGAGACTACTTGAACTATACTTTAAACGTTCATAAATTGTGATTTCTAAAACCAACAAATTAAAAGTTTAAAGTCTCAACAATTGACATATGGCAGGCAGTGAGTGAGTAGGTTGGGTTGAATGAAATGAAACCCAACAATTATAAGAATTTTTAAAAATCAGATAAGCTTATGAATAATACGCCCAACATTCAACTTTCATACGCAACAATTGCCGAATTCTGCCGGAAAAATCATATACTGAAATTTTCCTTATTCGGTTCGGTTTTAAGCGCTAGATTCACACCAGATAGCGATGTGGATGTGTTGGTGGAATTTGAGCCGGAACACATACCCGGACTTTTTAGTTTGGCGGGGATGGAGGTTGAGTTAAGCAACATATTGAAACGTGAGGTTGAATTAAGAACCAAGGAGGATTTGAGCCGTTATTTCAGGGATAACGTGGTTAGTTCAGCAAAGGTAATCTATGAACGAAAATGATCTGGTGCGTTTACGTCATATGCTGGATGCCGCCCGTGAGGCGGTTGAGTTTGCTCAAAACAGAACGCAAAAAGATTTGTTTGAGAACCGTATGTTTAACCCTTTCCCTGATAAAACTGGTGGAAATTATCGGGGAGGCGGCAACCAGTGTTTCAGCGGAAACTCAACAAAAATTCCCTCAAATCCCCTGGCAAAATGCCGTCAGAACCAGAAATCGCCTTATTCACGGTTATTTTGACATCAATCTGACGATTGTTTGGGATACGGTGAAGGAAAATCTCCCGCCGTTGATTGTCGAATTGGAAAAAATCATTAATACGGAATTGGAAAAGTAAATAACCAATAACTTTAAATATGGAACCACTATGAAAATTTTAGTCAGCGACAGTTTATCCCCCAGCGGGATCGGAATCCTGAAGCAGGCCGGGTTTGACGTGGATGTCAAGACCGGTTTATCGGAAGATCAACTGGTGGCCTGTATCGGCGCTTATGACGCCTTGCTGGTGCGTAGCGGTACCAAGGCGACGGCGAAGGTTATCAATGCCGGCGAGAATCTGAAGGTGATCGGCCGCGCCGGGGTCGGGGTGGATAATGTGGATGTACCGGCGGCTTCCCGCCAGGGGATTGTGGTGATGAACACCCCCGGCGGCAATACCATCACTACCGCCGAACATGCTCTGTCTTTACTTACTTCGCTGGCGCGTAATATCGCCGCGGCTGACGCCTCAGTCCGGCAAGGCCGCTGGGAACGCAAGCTATATGAGGGAGTGGAACTGGCGGGCAAAACCTTGGGCATCATCGGGTTGGGCAGAATCGGCAGGGAGATCGCCTTGCGGGTGCAGGCCATGGGGATGCAGGTAGTGGCCTATGATCCGCTGCTTACCCGTGATGAGGCGCAGCGTATGGGAGTAAAATTGCTGTCCCTGGATGAACTGTATCCGGCGGCGGATTTTATTACCGTACATACCCCGATAAATGATCAGACGCGCCATTTGATTAATAAAGACACCATCGCCAAAATGAAAACCGGCGTGCGCATTGTCAATTGCGCCCGCGGCGGAATTATAAATGAACCGGATTTAGCCGAAGCCATCAAGAGCGGAAAGGTGGCCGGAGCGGCGCTGGACGTTTTCGAGCAGGAACCGCCTACCGCCGACAACCCGCTGACCAAAATGGAGCAGGTCGTTTGTACCCCTCATTTGGGTGCCTCTACCACTGAGGCGCAAGACAAAGTGGCCTTCGATGTAGCCGAACAAGTGGCGGCCTTTTTCCAAAAGGGAGTAGTAATCAACGCCGTCAACGCCCCGCAGCTTGCCGCGGAAGTACAATCGGTGCTTGCGCCCTACCTGGATTTGGCGCAAAACCTGGGCCGGCTTTTAGGTCAACTGATCGGAGAAGGCGGCAAGGTGCTAAAAGTCCAGGCCGGGCTGAATGGCGAACAACTCCAGCAACATGCCAAAGTAATCAATACGTATCTTTTAGCCGGTTTAATGGGGGGGTTATATTCCCATAACCGTGTAAATGTAATTAATGCCAAATTATTGGCCGATGAAAAACAAATCGAGTTAAAACCGCCGCAAAAGCAATCCGACGAAGATTATTCCAACCTGATTCATTTACAGGCCGAGACCGATAAAGGGACAAGAACGGCTGCCGCTACACTATTGGGCGGCAAGTTTCCCCGGATTGTCATGCTGGACGATTTCAGGGTTGAATTTGAGCCGACCGGCTGTGTGCTCATCCTGTTCAATCAGGACATGCCGGGAATTATCGGTAATATCGGTACGGCTTTAGGCCAGGAGCACATCAACATCGCCAATATGCAATTCGGGCGGCGGGTTTCAGGCGGTGAGGCTATTTCCATCTTCCGGGTGGATAGCCACATTCCCGACAACCTCTTACCGCAGTTTGCCAATCTGCCGCACATCAACAGCGTACAACAAGTTTGCTTGTAAGAAAATACAGTATTTATTCCGAAAATGTCATTGCGAGGCAGTCGTATTGCCGAAGCAATCTTAAGCGTTGGAGATTGCTTCGCTTCGCTCGCAATGACGTTTTCATGCCTCGTGATGCCCTTACGGGCATGAACGTTTCGGCTGAAAATGTCGTAGCGCAGGGCTTTAGCCCTGCTTCCGGATGCGCATCAAGCCCAGTGACCGATAGCAGACCTAAAGGTCTGCGCTACATCTTAAATCAACAACATTGTAAAACCTCCGGACAGGAAAATTATGGCCAAAATCGTAATTATAGGAACACAATGGGGCGACGAAGGCAAAGGCAAAATCGTCGATTTGCTTACCCCCTATTTCGATAATATCGCCCGCTATCAGGGCGGGCACAATGCCGGACATACCGTTTGCGTAAAGGGTACTCAATTCATCCTCCATCTTATCCCCACCGGTATCTTGCATCCCGGCAAAAAATGTATCATCGGCAACGGGGTAGCGGTCGATCCTCAGGCATTGATCAAGGAAATGGACGAATTGAAGCGGGAGCATATCGATTTTTCCCGGCGCTTTTTCGTCAGCGACCGCGCCCATATGATCATGCCCTATCATTTATTGGCCGATCAGCAGGCTGAAAAGAAAATGGGACAGCGCAAAATCGGCACCACCGGACGGGGTATCGGCCCGGCCTATATCGACAAAATGGCGCGCACCGGCTTGCGCATGGGCGATTTGCTGGAACCGGATAAATTAGCGGAACAATTGAAGGTAAACCTGACCGTCGTCGGAAATGTCCGCCATTTTGCTGAAATTTATCCCCAATATCTGGAATATGCCCAAAAGCTTATCCCTTATATCACCGATGCTTCCCTGCTTCTCAATCAAGCCATGGACAAGGGGGAATCGGTGTTATTCGAAGGGGCGCAAGGCACCATGCTGGATATTGACCACGGCACCTATCCTTATGTGACCTCATCTTCCGCCTGCGCCGGAGGAGCCTGTACCGGCCTGGGAATCGGCCCCACCAGAATCGACGGCAGTTTGGGGGTGGTCAAAGCCTATACCACCCGCGTCGGCAACGGGCCGTTTCCCTCAGAGCTGCATGGAGCGGAAGGGGAAGCCCTGCGCAACAAGGGGGCGGAATTCGGGGCGACCACCGGACGCGCCAGGCGCTGCGGCTGGTTCGATGCGGTGGTAGTGCGTTACGCGGTGCAAATCAACGACATAAAATCCTTAGCGGTAACCAAACTGGATGTTCTGGACGGCTACGACAAAATTAAACTCTGCGTGGGTTATGAATTAAACGGCAAACGGATCGATTACTTCCCCGCCAACATCAAACAAGTGGAAGACTGCCAACCCATATATGAGGAAATGCCCGGCTGGCGTTGCAGCACCAAAGGCATCACCGACTATAACCGCCTTCCTGAAGCCACCCGCTTCTATCTAAAGCGTATCGGCGAATTAACCGGCGCCGAAATTTCCCTTATCTCCACCGGCCCGGAAAGGGACGAGACTATTTTTTGCTCCGGGACGCTGTTGGATGGGTGGTTGAATCGTATAGTCGGTTGATTTTGGGGGCTTTTTTAATTTTAATACCATCTCAAAATTCTTCTTCCCTTTTTAATGGCTCTGTGTTAAATTCATAACACTATTGTTAACATCCCCTCTTTTTAAACGGCTATATTATGTTCGAACTATTAATCGGCTTCCTGGCCGGGGTAATCACTCTGTTTACCGGCTGGGTTTTTATCGAGCAATATAATCAGAACAAAAAAAATCCGGCGGATACCCCCCGGCCTTATCTGCCGGAGTCAGAACCGGAAGCCGGTTTTCCTGACGATTTGTCCCCGGAAAACACCCCCTGGAATGTTCCCTTACACTCTAAAAGTGATTTCATCGGAAAAGCCGAACGTTTGGCGGAGTTAAAACGCCTTTTACAGGATAAAGGCTCCGTTCTCATTACTCAATCCCGGCAATGCGATGTTTGGGGCGGAACCGGTAAAACACAAACCGCGGTGGAGTACATTTATAAATATCAGGATGACTATCTGGGCGGGGTTTTGTGGATCAACTGCAACCAGGACGTCCTTTCCGAATTCAGCCTCTTGCCGGAGATTATCGGCTTAAACTTGCCCATTGAGACTAAATACGCTAAAAAATGTCAGCAAATCAAAGAATATTTACAGCAAAGTAAAAGAAAAACCCTGTTGATATTCGATGACATTGATGAACACTCTTATGAGCAGATTTATCCTTATTTACCTGAAAATAAATTTTTTCAGATGTTATTTCTTACCAATTGCAAGACTTTGAACATCGCAAACGCCTCATTTGTAATTGACCATTTATCCGATGAAAAGGCTTTGGCTTTGCTTTTCCAGGAAAGCGGACGTCCCGATCAGGCTGTTGAAGAAAAAGACCCGGCTTTAATTATCTGTCATATTCTGGGTAATCTGCCTCTGGCGCTGGAATTGGCCGGTAAATATTTAAAACAAGCTGAGGAACTGGGTTTCGGCCAGTTTTTGGATTGCCTTATAGCCGCCGGAGACCTGGATTTGGCGGTATTACAAGAGACCGACAAATTTTATAGCCTTGATCATGTTAAAAGCATCAGGAATCTGGTCGCCATCAATCATGAATTGATGGATAATGTTCAGGCCAGAAAAATCATGGCGGCCCTGACCTGCTTTGCCGGGGCGAATATCAATCCGGAAATTATCTCTACCGTCTGCGATATTGACTGGAAATCGAAACGGGAAGATTTCTGGGAGCTTACCGGCCTGCTGGAAAAATATGCGCTTTTACAGGTACAGCAGGATGACAGATTAACGGTTCATCGGCTAATCCAGGAGGCCTTTTGCCAAGTGATCCCACCCAATGAATTGAACGTGGTGAGAAGGTCTTATATCGGCATCCTGCAAAATTGGTTCGATTCACATAACAATCTAACGCAACTTAAAATCACCACAAAAGAGATTCCACACGTCTTGACCGCCGCACGGCTTGCCGCTTCCGAAGGGATTTTTCCTCAATCCTATGATTTGAGTCTGGCCTTGGGAAAATATTATAACTGTATCGGGCTTTATCAGGAATCCATCAAGTGGTCTAAGCAAGGCGAGGCCGAGGTAAAAAAACATGCCGCGCAAGAATATCATCGTTTAGGCGCCGCCTGCGTTGAAATCGGCTTAGCGCTGAATGCTTTGGGAGAGTTTAAGCGAGCGGTCAGCTATTTTGAAAAAGGGCTGGTTTTCGAAAAGGAGCACTTTGGGGAAAAACACCCGCAAATATCGAGTACTTTGAACAATTTAGGTATGGCTTACGATTCCTTGAAACAATATAAAAAGGCCGTCGGCTATTATAAACAGGCACTGGAAATCGACAAAGAATATTTCGGCGAGCGCAACCCCAACGTTGCCGCCCGCTTAAACAATTTGGGCGGCGTTTGGTATTCCTTGGGCGATCATAAACAAGCCGCGGAGTGTTTCGAGCAGGCGATCAAAATCTGGCGGGAGGTTCACGGGGATCGGCATCCTCAGGTCTCGGCAGGGCTAAATAATCTGGGGATGGCCTGGAAATCCCTGGGAGAGTACGAAAAAGCGATCGAACATTACAAGCAGGCGCTTTCAATAGACCAACAATGCTTCGGGGAAAGACATCCCAAAGTAGCCATCGATTTAAATAACCTAGGCCGCGCCTGGCACTCCCTGGGGCAAACCGGAAAGGCGCGCCAATGCGCCCAGCAGGCGTATAGTATTAATCTGGAATTCTTCGGGCAGGAGCAACCCGGCAATAAAACCAACAGCTCAAGCAGGCAGGCCCAATCTAATGAAGAATGAAAAATTAAGTAGTTTTGTAGGGTGGGCTGTGCCCGCCAAATTTGATGGCCTGACATTACTGTGTCGCCATGTAGTTACCTGATTTATCAGGTACAACCCGTGGTACCCGATAAATCGGGTAACTACAATTATGGTATGAATTTAAGCTGGATTATGTCTCGTGACGTTAACGGAGGCGGGGATGCTGAAAAAACCTTTGGGGTCGCTGTTTGGGTTTTATTTTTTAATGCTAACCGGCTTGGGATGCAGTTCGATTAACGCCGGCCAATACAGCAGCAAGTTAAATTCCGATATAAAATCCGATTTAAAGGCTGATATTGAAGTAGGCGAAAAAATTAGCGGCAGCGCTTCTATGAAGAGGCTTTTTGGATTTATAGTCATAAGTGCCCCTGAAAAATACGCGGTTGGCGTAACTTATAATAGCGACCCGGGACGGGAATATTATTTTTCTACACATCTTTTCCCCGAAAATCCTTCTTTATGTATCCCTTCTTGTATTTTTTCCGATGCCTGTTTTTCCTCTTGTGTTTTTCCCAATATTTTTAGCTCTGAGTTAGTCACCGCCGCCGCGGCACATGATGCTATCAGTAAATCAGGTGCGGATATTTTAGTGGCGCCCAGATATGAAATAGAGTACATTAACCATATTCTGGTCAGCGAGGTAAGGGCGACGGTTGTCGGCTATAAAGGGAAAATAAAGGGTATTAAGACTATAAAAACCAGAAAAATTGCCCTGGAAGAAGAAACGGAGGGGGAGTAAAACCAATTCGCTTTCATATAGTGGAGATTGGCGTCAGGAGGAAACTCCTGACGCCACAAGCGTTGTGCCGTCAGGATTAAAAACCATGCTTCTTTCGGCCTGTACTCAAGCCGAAACACCCTCAAGGAATCTTCTTCATTCTCCATTATCCCTTGTCAATTGTCAATTATCCTTCTCGTGTGTCGTGCGATCATCAAATCCTCTTTGGTCGGTATTATCATTACCGTACAACTACTTTTCTTACTCGATATTATCTGCGCATGAGACATATTTTGTTGCGCGTCAAGTGAAATTCCCAGAAACTCCAATCCGGCACAAACAGCAAGGCGTACTGGCGCGGCTTTTTCTCCAATACCCCCGGTAAAGATTAACAAATCCAATCCGTTGAGTGCGGCAGCCAAAGCCCCGATAGCTTTGCGCATCTGATAGCAATACATCTCTATTGCCAGCTTGGCCTGGGGATTATCCGTTGCATCCAGCAGGGTTTTCATGTCGGAAGTCAAACCGGAGACTCCTAACAATCCGGATTGCTGATTGACGATGCTATCGATCTGATCCACATTATACCCCTTTTCCCGCATCATATATAGCAGTACACCCGGGTCAAGATCGCCGCAGCGCGTGCCCATCATAAAACCGCCTGTCGGGGTAAAACCCATGGTGGTATCCAGAGGCAATCCGGAATGAACCGCCGCCAGACTTGACCCATTGCCTAAATGAGCCATGATTATCCGTCCTCGTGCTTTGTCTCCCAGCGCTTCTAAAATATATTCATATGACAAACCATGAAAGCCGTAACGCTGTACCCCTTCATCCCATACAGCTTTGGGCAAAGGAAACCTGCGGGCGATCTCCGGCATTTTGCGGTGATATGCGGTATCGAAGCAGGCAACCTGCGCCAATCCCGGAAAACGCCTGGCCACAGCCTTGATACATTCAATTTCGCTGGGCAAATGCAGCGGGGCGAAACTAATCAGTCCCTGCAATCTGTCTATAACCTGATCGCCGATAATTGTAGGAGCGGTAAAAAATTCCCCGCCATGCACCACCCGATGCCCGATAGCGGAAGGTCTCTCATCCAATGTGCTGAACAATACAGCTATTGCCGCATTATGATTGCCGTAATTTCCGGCGACTTCCCTGATTATATGTCCTGTGCCGTCTTGCAGCCAAAACCGCCCGTCAGCCAAACCGATGCGTTCGATGGCCCCCTTTTGCAAAAGCTGCTCAGTACTTTCCCCCATCAGGTATAAGGAAAATTTTAAAGACGATGAGCCGCTGTTGAGGCATACTATTTTTTGAAAGTTGTTTTTCATGAGGGTTTCGTGTTTTTTCGTGCAATTCGTGGCTAACTACCGCTTCCATCTCCAATCCCGAATCTCCGGCAGATCCTGCCCGTGTTTGTTAATGTACTCCTTATGCTCGATCAATTTATAGCGCATCTCCTGTTTGATATGGGCGGAGAGATAGGAGAGCTTGGGCACCCGATCGATCACGTCCATCACCAGGTGGAAGCGATCCATATCGTTGCGCACCAGCATATCGAAGGGGGTGGTGGTCGTTCCTTCTTCCTTATAACCCCGCACGTGCAGATGGGGATTGTTTTTGCGCCGGTAGGTCAGGCGGTGAATCAGCCAGGGGTAGCCGTGGTAGGCGAAAACCACCGGTTTATCCCCGGTAAACAGGCTGTTGAATTCTTTGTCCGATAAGCCGTGAGGGTGTTCTTCCCTGGGCTGCAAGGTCATCAAGTCCACTATATTAATGACGCGCAACTTAAGTTCCGGCACCAGGTTGCGCAATAAATCCGCCGCCGCGATGATTTCGATGGTGGGAACATCCCCGCAAGCTGCCAGCACCACATCCGGTTCCGCACCGCGGTCGTTGCCCGCCCATTCCCAGATACCGATCCCGCAGGTACAGTGTTTGACGGCCTCTTCCATGGTCAGCCATTGGGGATGCAGATGCTTGCCGGCCACAATCACATTAATACAATTCCGGCTTTTCAGGCAATGATCGGTTATCGATAATAAGGTATTGGCATCCGGTGGGAAATAGACCCGCACTATATCGGCCTTTTTATTTACCACATGGTCGATAAAACCGGGATCCTGATGACTGAATCCGTTATGATCCTGGCGCCAGACATGGGAGGTCAGCAGATAATTTAAGGAGGCGACCGGCTGCCGCCAGGGAACCTCTTTGGCGGTCTTCAGCCATTTGGCGTGTTGATTGAACATGGAATCGACGATATGAATAAACGCCTCGTAGCAGGAAAACAGGCCGTGCCGTCCGGTAAGCAGATAGCCCTCTAACCAGCCCTGGCAGGTGTGTTCGCTCAAAATTTCCATCACCCGGCCATCGGCGGCCAGATGATCGTCGCCGGGGAGGATTTTCCCCATCCAGACCCGCTCGGTTACCTCGAAAAGGGCATTCAGGCGGTTAGAGGTGGTTTCATCCGGGCCGACTACCCGGAAATTCCGTGACTTTTGATTTAGTTTCATCACGTCCCGTAAAAAGCCGCCCATGATCTTGGCCGCCTCTGCGTCCACCTGTCCCGGTTTGGGCACAGCGACAGCATAATTGCGGAAATCGGGCAGGTTGAGGTTTTTCAACAGCATCCCGCCGTTAGCGTGAATATTGGCGCTCATGCGGCGGCTGCCTTTGGGCGGCAACTCCTGTAAGGCGGGAATCAGGCGTCCGGATTCATCGAACAATTCCTCCGAATGATAGCTTTTCATCCAATCTTCCAGTAACTTGATGTGACCGGATTTAAGGCTCATATCGGAAAAAGGCACCTGATGGGAGAGCCAGTTATCTTCAGCCTTCTGCCCGTCTACCTCTTTGGGGCCAGTCCAGCCCTTGGGGGTTTTCAGAATCAGCATCGGCCATTGGGGGCGCTCAGCCTTACCGCGGCTGCGGGCGTTATCCTGTATGGCTTTGATTTCGCTGAAGATTTGATCCAGGGTGGCCGCCATTAACTGGTGCATGGTTTCCGGATCGCTTCCTTCTACAAAATAAGGTTTATACCCGTAACCGATAAACAGTTTCTCCAGTTCCTCACGGGAAATACGCGCTAAAATGGTCGGGTTGGCGATTTTGTAGCCGTTCAGATGCAGTATCGGAAAGACCGCCCCGTCGCTAATCGGATTGAGGAATTTGTTGGAATGCCAGGCGGTGGCCAGCGGCCCGGTTTCCGCCTCGCCGTCGCCGACGATACAGGAGACGATCAAGTCCGGATTGTCGAAAGCGGCGCCATACGCATGGGAGAGGGAATAACCCAGCTCTCCCCCCTCATGAATCGATCCGGGGGTTTCCGCTCCCACATGACTGGAAATCCCGCCGGGAAAGGAAAATTGGGCGAACAATTTTTTGACACCTTCCGCATCCTGCGAGATGTGATGATAAAATTCGCTGTAGGTGCCTTCCAGATAAGCGTTGGCCACGATACCGGGGCCGCCGTGGCCGGGGCCGGTCACCAAAATCATGTTCAAATCGCGGGCATTGATGATTCTGTTTAGGTGGACATAAATGAAATTCAATCCGGGAGTGGTTCCCCAATGTCCAAGCAGACGGGGCTTAATGTCTTCCGCTGTGAGGGGTTTTTCCAATAATGGATTATCGAAAAGGTAAATCTGCCCTACGGAAAGGTAATTGGCGGCGCGCCAGTAGGCATTGATGGTTTTTGCTTCCTGAGATGTAAGCGGTGCTTGCGGATTGGCAACTTCAGGCATTTTCGTTCTCCCTTATTTAACAGTTTTATCGATAAAACGGGGGATAGTAAACTACTGCCTTTGGTCTATATTGTAGGGGCGGGGTTTCCCCGCCCTTTTGGTAACATTTCCATCGGTTGTGCCCAGGGCGAGGAAACCTCGCCCCTACTTACTTGTCAACTCACCAAAGAGCTTGGGAATCATCTCCCCGGCGGCTTTACCCAGACGAAGGCAGTAGCACTCGCAATCTTGCACTAACTGTGCCAAAATATCCAGGTGCTCCCGCACAATCGCCCGGTTTGCCACCACCAGGCTTTGGGGGATGAGATTGCTCAACGCCTCGCTTTTGGAAAGAGGAAGCAAGGCGGTATCAAGTTTGGCCTGAACCTGAGGAAAGACGATCCAGGCCGGGACGGCTTGTGTCTCCAGACTGTCGGGGTAAACCTCTTCGATCCTGAAAGACCGTTTACTGCGGGTGCAGCGTTTCTTTACCGCCTGCAAAAAGCCCAATTCCGGGAAATTAGCGATGGCATCCGGCAAGAGATTCACCGGCTGAGGCAGACCTAACAAGGTCAATCCCTCGGCGCCTTTTTTCACCAGACTGATGTCATCCGATAAGAATTTGTAGCCGTTGCGCACCAAATGCACCATCGAAGTACTTTTCCCGCGTCCGGTGGGGGCGCTCAGCAATATTGCTTGTCCTTCCTGATTGGCCACTAATGCCGCATGGACATTGAAAATATGGTGCTGTTTCAGCAATTCCGCTAAAACGGGATAAAAAATCAACTGAAAAATTATCCACTCGTTTTCCAAAAGAGCGGGCTTGATATAACCTAATGCCCAACCTTCGCTTAAATGGCACATTACCAGGGATTTGCCCAAGATAACGGTATAAAGAAGCTGATTGTCGATGAAGTATTGCAACTCTCCGGAAAAGGATACCGGTTTTGCGTCCGTTGCTAACGGCTGGGGAAATTGTCCCAAGTCAGAGATTAAGAAAACCAGATGTATTTGCGGCAGACTCGAAACCGGATTTTGGCCGGTAAAATATTTTAAGCTGTTGTGCAATATGGACAACAAGTCAGCTTCGTTGCTGTGGATGATTAATTCCAGACCGTGGAACTGATAATGCTGCACCAGAAGGGTCTCCGGCTTTACCGGAAGCCCGGCGGGGAATTGTTTTGGAAAAGCTGTCATCGAAGACCTATTTAACCCCGGAAGCGACCAGTCCCTCGCTCAGCATCTCTTCCAATAATTTGACAATATCCGTTTGTGCCTGCTGCTCCTGCGCCTCATATTCCTCGCAAATCAAAGCGGCAATCTGGCCGATTGTACGCTCTCCGTCCAATAACTCCCAAACCCGGCGGCCTGTTTCGTTCAAGACATAATAATGGCCGTTATCCAAATTCAAAACCACCGCCTCGTTATCGATAGTATTCCAGGGCGTTTCCTGGGTGCGATGGAAAACCGCGTTTATTTCCAGCATGACAACTCCCTGCGAACTTTCAATGCCAATTTGCTACCAAATAGGCAATATCGCCTGTGCCGTAACTCTCTTTTTGTCATTCCCGAATGAAGTTATCGGGAATCTGGTTTTCGAATTAACACCATATCCCCGATAAAGACATTCGGGGATGACAGGTTGAGAGCGGACAGCCGTTTTTACCTCTATGAACGCAACTTGGTATAAGAAGGAATTTCAAAAGATATTTTACTATAGCATTGATTTGAAAACTCGTCAACGGCAAGTTCCGGTGTTAAATTTAAAACCAGATTCGTCCCCGAATGCCTTTATCGGGGATAACCACTTCGGGGACGGATAAATTCCTTCGGAAACGACAAAATACAAATAAAACTTATTGACATATTCATCAACTAAAAGTATTATAGCAGAGTTGAAGCATTAAACAGAGAATTATACCTAGATCAGGAAGTTAACCCAAGCAGTTAAAATTCCCACTCAGCGGGTATATATGTCTTATCTCACCTGGCTTCATTTGTCGGATTTGTGTTTTGGCAGTTCCCAGCTTCAGGAAGGCTCGGACGGCTGTTATGTTCGTCTTCTCGACGACTTAAGTAAATATTCTATAAAAAATAATTTATCTGTCGACTTTATAGTGTTTACCGGTGATCTTGTCTTTTCCGGTCAGGTTATAGAATATCAAACCGCCGCCTGGTTTTTTGACCAACTCCTAAAAATACTTCACCTGCCTAAAAATCGCCTGTTTATTGTCCCCGGCGACCGGGATCTTGAATACGAAAAAATCAATCATTGTATCCTTCCCGATTTATCCACCACAGATAAAATTAATGAATTCCTCGGTAACCGGGAAGCCAAAGAAATACATTTTAAAAAATTCAGCAATTATAAAAACTTTGTCAATCAATATTTTGCCCATGTTTTAGAATTCGATTTCAATGACCGCTATTTTTGGGTCAGGAAATTTAACTTGAATGGGGTGGAAATCGGTTTGATGGGGTTAAACAACACCTGGAACGTCCAAAATCATCACGACACTGAAAATATTATGCTCGGCAAACAACAATTGGATTCGGCCTTGGCGTTAATGGGCAAGGTGGATTTATGCCTGGCCGCTTTTCATCACCCGTTAGAATCAATAACGGAGTCTGATTGTGTAAGAAAAACCTTAGAAAATAATTGCCATTTCATCCTGCACGGGCATTATTATCAAAAACAGCTACCGCAAACCGCGGATTCTCCGTTGGTCGTTTCCGCCGGAGCCGGCGAAAAGGAAAATCAGTATTCCGGCGCCTACAATTTTGTTCAGGTCGACAGCGGGCAACAAAAAGCGGTTTTTCATTTCAGGCGCTTCTCAGAGGCGGAAAAGGAATGGAAGCCTGATAACGAGCGTTGCACGACCAATAAAAGTATAAATTTTTTGGACTTAATCCTCGGCGAGCCGCCGCCTAAAATTTTACCTTTGGCTCTTTCCCCCCCCAAAACAGCCATCCCCCCCAAAAATTTTACCCTGCCGGTTCATTTTGCCCATTCCGTAACTTTAGAAGAATATTGGGTAGAACGTCTAAATGAAATCAGACTGCTGAATGCGCATTATCATGAGAAGGAAACAAAAGTCCTGGGCTTGATCGGAGCAAGCGGCACCGGCAAAACAGCCTTGGTGCGGCATTGGCTGGAACGGACAAGCGCTGACGGGGTTTTCTATTGGAATTTCCAATACGAACCCAGCGTCGACGCCTTTTTGTTCGCCGCGCTTAAATATTTGTCGTCCGGCGGCTTTAGGCCGGAGAACGCGCCCAGTTGCGCCGCGCGCCTAGCTATATTGATGAGCTATCTAAAACAGGGGCGTTTTATTTTGGTTTTGGACAGCCTGGATGAATTGCTGGAGGCTGAAAAAGAACGCGCCTGCTTCGGTAAAGCCGGGGATTACGATTTCATCGATTTGCTGAACCGGCTGGCCGGGGAAGCGCATCAAAGTTTTATTTTACTGACCAGCCGGCGGCAAATAAAGGATTTATTGGTTTTTGAAGGACAAAATTACCGGCGGCTGATTTTGGGGGGGCTTACACCGGCTGAAGCCGATGATTTATTCCGCAAATACAAAATAGAAGGCTCCGCTGAAGCTATCGACAAAATAGCCTTTGAATATCATTATCATCCGTTGAGCCTGAAATTAATCGCGGCCTATCTGCAAAAGTATTACAGCGGTCAAATCAAATATTCTTATAAATTCCCGCCCAAAAAAACCGACAGCGAAAATCAGATAGACTCAATCCTGGCCGTTTATGAAGACAAATTAAGCCCGACCAAACGGGTGTTTATGTCGATAATGGCTTGTTTTAACCGTTCGCTGGAAGAGGAGGCGCTGTTTTCCGTTTTTTGCCGACCGATGGACGATTTCGACAATAGCGTGTTAGTCGATTTGAATTTATTTAATTTCCAACAAATGTTAAGAGATTTGGGAAAAACCGGTCTGATTGTTTTAGATCAAAAGGAAGATACCTTTATTTATTCGGTACATCCGCTGTTGCGCAGCTATTATTACCTGGATTTGCCGCTTTCTGCCCGCAACTGCATACATCAGCAAATCGCCCGATATTATGAGCGACAAGTTTATCGGCCGCCGCAAACCATCGCCGATTTGACTTCCGCTATCGAGGCTTTTCAGCATACCATCGACGCAAACCAATACAGGCGTGCTTTTGGAATCTATCTGAATAAAATAAACATGCCAAACGCCACCGGTAACCGCTTTTTGAGCCAGCAACTGGGTGCTTATGAGTTGGATTTAAAGCTTCTCTCCCATTTTTTCCCCAACCGGGATATTCAGCAAGAGGCGCTGTTGGGCGCAAACGAAGAGCGTTCCTGGCTGGCTAGTGCGATCGGCTATCGTTTGATGATGTTGGGGCATTTGACCGATGCCGTCAATTTCTTACAACGCGGCATTCAAATGGATACCGCTGTGGGAAACTGGAAAAACGCCTCCATCGACAGCCAAAACCTGAGTTGTGTCTATTTATTGTTGGGAGAGCTTGTAAAGGCGGAGGAAACCGCCAACGACGCCCTTCTTTGGGCACAATACGCCGAAGATAAAACTCAGGCCGCCGGAATCCTGGAATTTTCCGCATATCCTTCTTTTCTGCAAGGCAAAAACAAAGAAGCCGGCGAACTGTTTGAAAAGGCTAATATTACAAAAAAGGCAAGGGAACGCGCCGGAGAGGGCGGAGCCGCAGTTCTTCCCGGTATGTATTATGCCGAATATTTGTATCGCAACGGGCGGGAGAATTTAGCCGAAGAGATTACCTTAACAAATTTAGAAATTTGTCAGGCAAAAAAGTGGACAAATAATATGGTGCGTTGTTTCCGGCTTTTGGCCGGTTTTAGTTTGGGACGGCAAGAATATCAGCAAACGGAAAACTATCTGCAGGACGGCCTGCATATCGCCCGCCAGCTTGGTTTGCATGAGGAATTGGCCAATATAACCTTAGGCTTTGGCCGCCTGCTGCTTGCCCGCAATAAATTCCCCGAAGCCAAAACCACCCTGGGAAACGCGCTTAAAATTTCTCGGCGTTGCGGATACAAATTAATTGAAATCAACACCCACAACACCTTAGCCCGCGTCCACCAGACAGACCACAAACCGCAATCCGCTTATGATGAAGCGGAAGCCGCCTTAAAATTATCCCGTACCTGCGGCTATTATTGGGGGCAAATGGATGCCCAATCACTTTTGACCCACCCTGATGCCTGATACTAATTCGCTATCGAACATAAACGTAGGGGCGGGGTTTGCCCGCCCAGGTGGGAATGCGCCATTTAAGCACAATTGTACCCAGGGCGGGGAAAACCCCCCCCAACAAGTTGTCTTAAGACGTAGTAGCGCCGTCCGTTT
>JACRJN010000091.1 GCA_016235675.1 Candidatus Schekmanbacteria bacterium | reverse complement strand
TGCAAAAATGTAAAACTTTTTAACCACAGGAACACAGAAGAACGGAAACACGGAATTATTAGAATTAATTTTGGTTTTTTCTGTGTTTCCATCATTCCGTGTTTCAGTGGTCAATTGTATTTTTCTTTTGGTTCCGGCTTGCCCGGGTTAGGTATTTGGAAACCGTACAGGAGATAGCAATTTTCTCTTCAGGACAAACAATATGCTTAACATATAAAATCCACTGTAACTCATAGAGGTAATACATTGCGTACTTTTTATCATCCTTTTAAACAAATGTCAAGTATATTCTACTGATAATTTATATGACAGGTAATACTAAGTTGCGTTCAATTAAATTTTTGAGAGCGTTTACCCGAAGATAGATAAGAAGTTTCTTTCAGCCTGTCCCCAGGCCGAAAGAAATTAAATGCAGAGCGTTACCAGGTCTCCTATTGAGAACGCTATCAAAAAATTTTCGATCAGGGGCTTGTATCGTTACCCGATATGTGTTAATCTTTAGGCCGACCAAAAATTAAGGAGAGGTGGCTGAGTGGTCGAAGGCGCTCGCCTGCTAAGCGAGTATGGGGCCCAAAGCCCTATCGAGGGTTCAAATCCCTCCCTCTCCGCCATATTAAGGAGCCAAAAATAGTGAACGTAAACAATAAAAAATTGATATTGATTTTATTGGCAGGACTGCTGGCCAGCCAATTAGTGGCCTGCAAGAAAAAGGAAGAAGTGCCGCTGGCGGAAAAGGCGGTTGATCCGCATATGCAAATGCAGGGACATGATATGATGAAAGGCACAAGCCCTGCGCCTGCCGCCCCGAAAGAACTTGCGATTCCAGATGAGGTCAGAGCCGCCTGGAAACCGGTAAGTATCGCGGTAAAAAATAAGGAAAACGGGGAAGTAAAAAGCTATGAGGTAAAACCGGAATCCGAATTTGCCGTTCCCGCTACCAATATAGTTTTAAAAGTCGGTGCTTATCTGCCTGATTTTACTATGTCCGGCGCTCAGATTACCTCCCGGTCTAGCGAATCCAATAATCCGGCCTTACAGGTTACGATTTTGGAAGATAACGTGGAAAAATATAAGGGATGGTTGTTCTCCAATTTTCCCGATATGCACGCTTTCGAGCATCCCAAATACGGAGTTACATTAGGCATTACCGGAACAGTGCCGGCTGCGCCAGCTCCGGTTTCTTCTCATTCCGCGAAGTAAATTTTGGATGGTTACACGAAACAGTCATGCCCTTTCAAGACGACACGAAACATGAAAATATTTTCTTATGTCGTAGTGCCAGGGCTTTAGCCCTGGAAATTCAGCCCTAAAGGGCTGGGACTACAGAATTCGGGAATTCTACTTTCGTGTAATATTGGTCTTTACCCTTTGTAGGGGCGAGGTCTCCTCGCCCTTGGTACAATTGGTGGAAACGTTACCAAAAAGGGCGGGGAAACCCCGCCCCTACAAAATTTAAACGCTATGCTGCTGGGGGATCGTCTAGTGGTAGGACGCAAGACTCTGGATCTTGTTGCGAGGGTTCGAATCCTTCTCCCCCAGCCAAATTTTCCCGCCGGCTAAACTTTACGGCCTGTTATCTTTCCGGTGTTTCCTAATATCCGTACCCCGTCATTAAAACGGTGGGATTACTATAGTTTATAATACCCCTTTAGGGGGTAAGAGTTTTTCCACCAATCCTTTGATGAAAGCCAGTTCGTCTTTTTGGGTTTCCAGGGAAGTTTCTTGGGCTTCCAGAGCTTTTTCCAGGCGTGCCTGTTGGTGATTCATTTGCCATTGCATCCGGACAACAAACCCCAGAATAATGGTGGAGATGCTGATAAAAAGCCCCAAAATCCAAGTGATGCTGTCAAAACGGGCGTTCATCTCCGCCCGCAGGTCATCAAAGCGCTTATCAATACCCTCAAAGCGGCTCTCAAATCGCTTTTCTATTCCTTCAAAGCGGGCGTTCATTTCCATCCGCAGATCGTCGATGCGTTTGTCCAAAGATTTTTGGCCTTCTTTGAGTTGGGACAAACTCTCGACAATCTCCCGGTCGGAGATACGGGGGGCGGTTTCTACCGCCACAGCAGGAACAGAGCAAAAAAGCAGCCAGATTAATATCGCGAGTGTTTTCCTACCCATTTTAAATCTCTCCTATAACGAATCTGTAAGGGCAGTAATGCCAGAAACAGGGAAATTACCTCCCGGCAATCAACCTCTCGGCAATCTGGACGGCATTGAGTGCCGCGCCCTTGCGCAGGTTGTCGGCGACGATCCACATATTTAAACCGTTGGGGATGGAGATGTCTTGGCGGATGCGTCCGACGAAAACGTCATCGGTACCGGCGACGTTTATCTGCATGGGGTAGACAGATTGGGACGGGTCGTCCTCCACCTTTACTCCAGGGGCGGCAGCTAAAATGCGGCGGGCTTCTTCGGGGGTGATGGGCTTTTGGGTTTCGATGTTAACCGCTTCGGCATGGCCGACGAAAACCGGGACGCGTACGGTGGTGGGACAGACGTTGATGCTGTCGTCGCCCATAATCTTTCTGGTCTCGTTCACCATCTTCATCTCTTCCTTGGTATAACCGTTGTCCAGGAAAACATCGATTTGCGGCAGGCAGTTGAAGGCGATCCGGTGCGGGTAGACGCGCGGTTTTATCTCCTCCGGTTTGAAAGAGAACATCTTGGTGGTTTGTTCGGCTAATTCGTCCATGGCCTTTTTGCCTGTTCCCGACACAGCTTGATAGGTAGAGACCACGATGCGTTTGATTTTGAAAATATCATGCAGCGGTTTTAAGGCCACCACCATCTGGATCGTGGAACAATTGGGATTGGCGATAATGCCCTTGTGCTTGAAAATGTCCTGGGGGTTGACCTCAGGCACCACCAGCGGGACATCCGGTTCCATGCGGAAAGCGCTGCTGTTATCCACCACCACCGTTCCGGCTTTGGCCGCGATCGGGGCAAATTCCTTGCTCACAGAGGCGCCGGCGGAGAACAGGGCGATTTCGATCCCCTTAAAGGAATCGGCGGTAAGTTTTTGCACCGCGATGTGTTTACCGTTATACTCCAATCGTTTGCCGGCGGAACGCTCCGAGGCTAACAGGGTCAATGATTCTACCGGGAAATTACGCTGTGACAGAACGTTGATCATTTCCATTCCCACCGCTCCGGTTGCTCCTACAACCGCTACATGATAAGCCGTTAACATTCGTTATCGCTCCTTACTTTTCAATAAATTAGCCAATTCCTGCATAAACTGGTTAATATCCTTGAATTGCCGGTAAACCGAAGCGAAACGCACGTAGGCGATTTCATCCAGGTTATACAATCTATTGATAACCATTTCGCCTATTTCAGCGCTGGAGATTTCCTTGCCCGCCTTTTCATGCAGGGCCTGCTCCACCTCGTCGGCAATCTCATCTAAGGTCGTCATGCTGATGGGCCGCTTTTCACAGGCGCGTAACAGGCCGTTGAGCAGCTTGCTGCGGTCGAAAGGCTCGCGCCGGGTATCCTTCTTGACTACCATCGCCGGGATGTCCTCAATCCGCTCATAAGTGGTGAAACGCTTATGGCATTCCAGGCATTCCCTGCGGCGGCGGATAATCAAACCATCCTTGCGTTCCCGTGAATCGAGAACCTTGTCGCCATTGTGATTGCAAAAAGGGCAAAGCATGACTATAATCCTTTACAACAAAGGGGTTAGAAAGACTTAATACCTGATAAGGGTAGCAAAGAATACCGGTAACGTCAATAGAAATGAATAAATTAGCCGGCAAATAGCCACGAATTACACGAAAACCACGAAAGAATTTGTAGGCGTCATTGCGAGCAAAGCGAAGCAATCCCTGTTCGTTTGAGATTGCTTCGGCGATAAGGCTGCTGAGCTATGACATCTCAAACTAATTATAATTTTCGTGTTTTTCGTGTAATTCGTGGCTAAAATTCTTTGCTTGACAAAAAGTGTTTTTTCGGTTACTAAATATAATGTCGATAAATTATTATAACCATATAATTTAAAAACTCTTTTTTAAAAAGGTAACCATTATGGGGGGACTGATGCTGGCCAATAATATTCAATCCATAATGACCAGGGAGGTTATCTCCCTGCAAACAGGCACGCCCTTAAAAGAAGCCATTACCCAAATGAGCAGCAAAAATATAAGCTGCATCATCATAAATCAGGATTCCAGGCCATTGGGAATAATCACCGAGCGGGATTTGTTGAAAATCGCCGCCCAGGACAAGGATATAAATCAGCTCAAAGTGGAAGAGGCGATGACTGCTCCGATCAAAACCGTCTCGCATAATATGGATATATATCAGGCGGCGGTTTATCTGGAAAAGCATCATTTCCGGCGCATTGTGATCGTGGATGACGAGGGTAAATTATTGGGACTGGTCACCCAGACCGATTTGAAGAATCATCTGGGTGCGGCTTACTACGTTACCTTCAAACCCTTGAGCAGTATCATGACCACCGATGTAATCACCGCCGAACATAACGAAAATCTGCTGCAATTAATCCAGCGCATGAACCGCCACAACATAAGCTGTATAGTCATCTGTAAAAATCTCCAACCCATCGGGATTATCAGCGAGCGCGACGTCACCCACCTTTTGGATACCCCGGAAAAAATCCATCATCTGACCGCGGAAGAATTTGTCCGCGCTCCCTTGATTACCATACCATGTCAAACTACGATTTACGAAGCTGCCAAGCTGATGAAAGATAATAATATCAGACGCTTAGTTGTAATGGGTTCACAAAATGAATTAATAGGCGTGGTTTCCGAATCCGATATTGTCAAGCATCTGGAGGTCGATTACCTGGATCATTTGAGAGGTATCGTCGAACGGGATCGGACCTACATCAATACTATCAAAGAAGGCATCTTGGAATGTACGCCGGGGGAAGACGGTTTCATTACCTGGATTAATCAGGCCGGGACAAAGGTATTGGGTTACAGTGAGCCGGATAAAATAGTCGGCAGAAAAATCAAAGAGTTGTTCGTCAATCCCGAAGATTTTACCCGCCTGCTTACGGTTATTCAAGAAAAAGAAATCGCAAACGATTTTACCACGGTTTTAAAAAAGCGCAGCGGCAAGCAGATCCATATCGAGGGTACTTTTTATCATGTCAAGGGGGAAGACGGTAAAATCGCCTGCCTGGAGGGCACCTTGCGGGATATTACTGATCGCAAGAAGATGGAAGAGAAGCTGAATAAATATTCGGATGCCCTGGAAAAGAAGGTGCGGGAGCGCACAGCGCAAATCAGACGGCAGAATAAAGAATTGGAGCGTATGAACGCACGATTGCACGAGCTTTCCGTACAAGACGGGTTGACCGGCCTGAAAAACTTCCGCTATTTTTCCCGAATCCTGGAGATGGAGTTTAAAAGGGCGGAACGTTATGAGCAGCCGCTATCCTGCATCATTCTGGATATAGACGATTTTAAATTTATCAATGACCGTTTCGGGCATATGGCAGGCGATCTGGCTTTGAAGGAAACCGCCGCCATTTTGAAAAAGCTGGTGCGGGATACAGATGTGGTATCGCGCTACGGCGGGGACGAGTTTACTGTCATCCTGCCCAGTACCGATTTGGAGCGGGCAAGGGTGGTGGGCAATAAAATTCTGGATTATTTCAGAGACTTTCAATTAATGAAAGGCCAGCAGGTTTTAGGGAAAATCTCATTAAGTATCGGTTTGGCCGCTTTGCCCAACAAAGATATTAAAACCCATCAGCAATTATTGGAATTTGCCGACCGGGCGATGTACCGCGCTAAAGAGCACGGTAAAAATAATGTCTGCACCTGTTTGGAATTGTCGTAAATACAGGGGCTAGTACAGCGTCCATTTTATATTGACGTGTTGGGATAAAGATTTTATACTCTCCGTTTTGTCATTCCCGAATGATGTTATCGGGAATCTGGTTTTTTTAAACACCATATCCGTCCCCGAAGTAGTTATCGGGGATAAAGGCATTCGGGGATGACATATTGGAACCCGTCAACATTAAATGGACGGCGTACTAGCCCCTGCGTAAATGACTTAGGAAACTTTCCACACACCCCGGATCAAGTTGCGTTCCGGCGTTATTTTCCAATTCCCTGAGGGCGGCATCCGCCGACAGTGCTTGGCGGTAAGGGCGATTGGAGGTCATGGCGTCGTAGGTATCGGCAACGGCCATGATGCGGGCTGGCAGGGGGATTTTTTCTCCCTTGATTTGATCGGGATAGCCTGCGCCGTCGAACCGTTCATGATGATGGCGCACGATCCGACCGGCCTCTTTCAGAAAACTGATCGGCAATATTATGGCCTCGCTGATTTTCGGATGCTCGCGGATTTGCAGCATCTCCTCCGGAGTAAGCCGGTCCGGTTTCAGTAAAATATGATCCTTTATCCCGATTTTCCCCACATCGTGAAGAATGGCCGCGTTTTTTAATAAATTCCGCTCCCCGTTGTTTAATTTCATGTTCTTAGCGATGGCTTCCGCATATTTCATTACCCGGAAAGAATGCCCGCGGCTGTAAGGGTCGCGGGCTTCCAGGGCCAGACTGAGCGCATCGATAGTGTTTAGATAATTTTGCTCCAGACGATAGCGGTCTTGCTGGTTATTGATGGCAATCGAGGCGGTACTGGAGATAAAATTAACGATTTTCAGATCGTCTTCATCAAATGGTTTGTTATCAATCTTGTTAGTGGCGTTGATTATTCCCAGAGGCTTTTTCAGCGCGTTCAAACCGGCGTAAATAATCGGGCTGCTGATAAAGGATTTATATTCCTGATTGATTTTCCGGGTCAGCCAGGGAACCTGATCGATGTCCTGGACTAAAATGGCCTCCTGCTGCTTAAGCACACGGGTAGCCACCCCCGCGTCGATGGCAGCGACCATGTGTTTTAAAATATCTTTGGGGATGCCGCGCGCGGCTTTGAGGGTTAAATTCCCGTTTTCCAACAGCATAATGGAGACCCGGCTGCATTCCAAAGCCTGGCAGGTAAAGGCCAGTGTCTGCTCTAAAATCATGGCCAGATTGGTTTGGGCGTTCAGGAAGTTGCCGAATTCGTATAAACCGGCTATGAATTTATGCTGTGCATCCAGTTGTCTCTTCAATTGATATTCGTTGAGCAAATGTCGGATGGTGACCACCAGATCATCCAGGTCTTTTATCGGCTTGGTCAGGTATTTATCTAAAATGTTTTCGTTGATGGCCGATAGGGCGGAGCCCATTCCGGCCTGTCCTGTCAGAAGAATCCGGACGGATTCCGGGATTTTGTTTTTAGTTTGGCGGAAAAAATCGATACCCTGCATCTGAGGCATGACCTGATCGCTCATAACCAAGGCTATTTCCTGTTTATCCTCAACCAGATTATCTATAATCCGGATGGCTTTTAAAGGGCTGTCCAGAAATAAAAAGTTATAGTTGTAGGGCTCATCCCGGATAATTCTATTACCCAGAAACATCTTAAGGGACTTTAAGAAAATCCGGTCATCGTCCAGGCAGATGATATTATACCTTTTATTTCCCTTCGAGATGCCTTCCATCGTTTACATCCCTGCCAAGCGAGGCAGCCGTATGCCGAAACAATCTCAGCCGCTATAATAAAATAGAAATTGCTTTGCTTAAGACGTGTATAGCTATTTATATTACAAAAAACATGCCTTCTAAAACTAATCTATGATTTTTCCGTATCAAACAGGATAATTTATTGATTTAAATGATAAAATAAATGTATTTCCCTAGATAATTCAGGCGTGAAGTACTTAAAAGGGCCTTTTCAAGCTTCAAAGTGATATTTATGAGTCTTGAAGTGTCTATAAAATTAATATATACTTTTCAAGATATTAAAAGGCGTTTAATACTTTTTAAAAATCGGTGGGGATATGAAGGGAAAATAGTTAATAAGGAGGTGTAGGTATTATGGCAAAGGGAGTAGTCAAATGGTTTAACGACGCCAAAGGGTATGGTTTTATCCAACATGAGGATGGAAAGGAGATTTTTGTTCATTATTCAGCCATTCAATCTGAGGGTTTCAAAACCTTGTCGGAGGGGCAGTCGGTACAATTAGAAATTGTACAAGGCCCCAAAGGCTTACAAGCAGCTAATGTGAGCAAGGCATAATTTAAGGGACTTAGAAATACTTAGAATATATCCGTAAATAACTTTTCCCTCTTTGGCAAAGAGGGGTTGGGGAGATTTTCAAATTGAATCTAACTTTAAGTAATTATTCGAACACGACATATTGTTAAAAGATTAAATTCTTTATGGAAATTACAATTTGCAAATCCCCCTTAATCCCCCTTTGCTAAAGGGGGAAACCAAAGGTAACGGTTATTTACGGATAAGCTATACCATTTTATAGGCTTGAGGCTCCTGGATGTTTCGGGTGTGTTCCACACCGAAACCCTAAAGGGCATTGTGCCGATTGGCAAAGCTTGGCACGTTTGAGATCAGAACGTTCCCCTTACTTGTTTCGGCTTGGAACAAGCCGAAACATCAATATCAGCAACCGTTACCGATTGGTCTTTAGCTTGAAAACTGTTCACTTAACGTAGCGCAGACCTTTAGGGCTGCTCCTTCGTTCCCGCCAAAGCCACCCCATAAGCAGGGATAGAAGCCCTGCGCTACGTCTTAAGTGAACGGTATTGCCTTTATTGAAAACTGAACCGACAACAAAGAATCGGGAACTTTCAGTAAGGCCAATTGTTGGGAGATGTACAAAAAGCCGTCCATATTTTAAAATATAGGCGGCTTTTTGTTTTACCGCGAAACTGTGAGCCTGGCTGATCTAAACACCCTTTATTTATCCCTCACGCAGCGAAACCCTACACCCTTAAAACAATCATCCGGCATGTCGTAATCCCGATCGCTTGTGCGCAGATAGAATTCGGGATCGGGAAACCCGCCGCCCCTTATTACCCGGTAATCACCGCTAACCGGCCCTTGAGGGTTATCGCCGGAAGTGATTTTATAATAATGCGGATCATAATAATCCGCCACCCATTCGGCGACATTCCCCGCCATATTGATCACACCGTAGGGCGATGCGCCGTTCTGCCCTTCGGAAACATTCAATATAGTTTTAAACCCCTGCCAGGTGCGGGCAAAATTCGCGGTTTTTTCGGTAGGGGCCTCGTTACCCCAGGGAAAACGCCGCTGATCCGCTCCTCTGGCGGCTTTTTCCCATTCCGCCTCGGTAGGCAGGCGTTTGCCCGCCCATTTGGCATAGGCTGCCGCATCATCCCAGCATATATTGGTAACCGGCAACTGAGCCGTATCCGGCGGGAAATTCCCGGCGTTATCCCACATCTCATATCTAGGGTCGATGCGGTTTTTGGGGATCCGATGCCCGGTTTCCTTGACAAATTTTTTGTACTGCACATTGTTAATTTCGTATTTGTCTATATAAAAAGACTTTAAATTAACCTTATGCCGCGGATGCTCATCGCTGAAACCCTCGCTGCTGCCCATGGTAAATTCCCCTTCGGGGATAAAAATCATTTCCGATCCATCCTTTTCGTTTATTAAGGCGGGCTTTTCTGCAAAACTTAGATTAAAAATTAATAAAATAAATCCCACCCCAAAACCGGATATTATTTTTCGCATAAATTATTCTCCTTATTATCTTTTTTACTTCTACCAACATGAGCGTTTGTGCAAATCCTATGCCTGGTTTAATTGCAAATATGTAGAAGGCAATCAGGCAATAAAAATAATGAATTATAGCTATACTGAATATTATTGTATGGCATACCGACTATTATACTATGGCGGCCATGTCAATATGGGGCAAAATTGTCCTTACAGCTAACCCAGACAACAATAATGTTACATGTGTTACTTTATAAGGTGATAATATTGACAAGTGCGCAAGGTAAGCGTATTCTATATATCACGTTTTCCGGGAATTTTCCCCGTCGGGCTTCCAAGCAATGCTGTTGACTTAAGGAATTGTCATTGCGAGGCAGTCTTATCGCCGAAGCAATCTCAGACGCACGATACCAGAGATTGCTTCGCTCCGCTCGCAATGACAGATTACGGAAAGCCCTTTCCATTGTTCCTTAAGTCAACAACATTGGAGCTTCCAAGAGGGAATATGCTTTCTTCGCGCAGCTTGAAAAATATTACGTTAGGTTTAATTTTAGGTGTTTCTGCCGGGACGGGTATTTTTAGTTATCTGGCTATTAACAAAGCACAAAATGATTTGATTGTTAAAAAACAGCAGGCGTATTCCGCCATGGAAATTATAGCTGACATGCTAATAAAATATCAGTATATCAAACCTTATGGGCAGTATATAGAGGAAAAATGGAATAACCCTGAATATAACTTTATTTTGTTGGATGAAATAATATCCCAGGCCAAAGAGTTGGAAAATTATCTTCCGCTGGATGAGCAGAAAAACGCTCAGGAACTTACCCGCCTTACCAGAAATCTTAAAAAATTCTGCCATCGGTCTTCAACTCCCAGCACTTTGAGTTTTAGAGAATTTATTAATAAAAACGAGATGAAAGCTTATAACGTCTTGCTGGCTCTGGAAAATGCCATAAATCGCAGAATAGCGCTGGCGGAAACAAAAAGTATCCAACTGGAAAGAAAAGAGGGCCGGATTATTATGGCCTTCATTTTTTGTCTGGCAGGATTGTGCGCCAAATTAATTATCAGTCATCCATCAAGCGGCAATAAACAACTTACGGAAAAAGACAAGGAGAATTATCTTGCGTCAATCTTAATCGGCATTAAAGAAAAACATCAAAATCATCCTTATTTATCACCAATATCTGCATTAAATGTTAATAATCGGCTTGAGGTCGGGAATGATCCGATTTATCCCGTTAATGCTTTCCCCCAGGGTATTTTAAACTTTGCTAAATTTTCTCATGATTATTTTTCCCGAAAAAACCATTATGTCCAAAAGGAAAATAAACAGATTAAATACATCGATAATGAATTAAACAGATATTACGAGGATATTAATCAGCCTCTTCGTCCTGGTTAATTAACTTCTGCGCCTGGCGAATATTTCCCAGGGCTTGTTCCAGATCGTTGATTTCGTGCAGCGGCAAAGGGTAGGTACGCTCATTTTGCAAAGTGCGGCACAAGTCCAACCCTTTACTGCACCATTCCCTGGCCAGTGAAATGTTACCTAATTTCATATTATATAAGCTGATACTGGTTAGATAAACCGCCGCCGCACCTTTGCCTAAAAGAACTTCGGTCTTTTTTTGCCGTTCATCGTCTCCGACAAAGGCCAAACAGCATTGTAACCCCTCAGGTATAGCCGGCAGGTGCTTGAAAACGTCTAAACCGTAGCCGCCCTCTACCAAACGGGTCCGGCATAATTGATGCGCGGCCGGGTAATCGTCCTCATCGCATAACAATTGGACGGCATTAACCAAATCCCGCACCTCTTCAATATCCCGCGGCCGCTCCCCCCGCAGTCCTCTTTGTAAAAATCCGGCCACCTCCTTACGGCAGCCGCGCAAATGAAACTCATGCCGGAAATAGCTCTGAATCAAGGGATGGCAGATAACCTTGTCGCCGCCGATTATTTCTATCAGATAATCCGCAGCCAGCTCCTGCACCTCTTTTAAGATGGTCTCCTCGTCCAAATTGGCCAACGAAGTATTACTAATCGATTCCATCCCTCTGATCAGTCCCAGTAAAGCCCCGATTTCCAAGGGGCGACGAAACAGGCTGATTATCCCCAAAAGCTCATGCTGACCCTGATGGAATTGCTGCACATAAAAATGCAATAAATCGCCCAGGCTTTGCGCAAGCTTCTCATGCGTATCCCGGCTGATGATCTGTTTTGCCGCAAATTCCGCTAAATTCCCGTTACAATATTGGCTGACGATTCCAGCCATAATCTTTAAGGTTAAAGGGTGCCCGTGAAAGCGTGCGCTGTACTCGGCCAGCAGTTTGTCACTCCCTAAAACATTCAAACCGCTTAAAAGGCTGGCTCCTTCGGAAGGACTGAGCGATGAGAGGTGCAAATTAAACACGCCGTTACATTGGGTTAGCTGGGAAAGGTTAAAACGGCTGGTGATCACCATTAAGCCCTGATGCTGATAGCGCATCCACATATTGAGAAAAAATTGCATTCCGGGTTCCAAAACCCTGCGGTTGAGCGATGAATCCGTTTTGCGCTGCAACCTTTCCAACCCATCCAGGACTAAAATCAGGGGTTTCCCCTGGGCGGCCTTGATCAAAGGGAACTGGATTACCCCTTTTCTTCTCTCCGCAAGCGGGATAAGGCGCTGGGCGAAATCCAGCAATTCCCAATCGAATTCGCTCAAATCGGGATTTTCATAAAAACTCCAGTAAAAGACCGGAATTTTGGCTAAATGCGGCGTGCGCTGCTCTTTAAGCCAATGTCCGACCAGCGTGCTCTTTCCCTGCCCGCCGATCCCGTTTATGATAATAACCTTGGCTTTTTGCTCCTCCGCCCAATTATTCAGCAGGTTAAAATTCTCTTGCCGCCCATGAAAATCAGGCACTAAATGCAGCTCATGTATATATTTATTCACTTCTTTTCTATCTCTGAGTGTAGGCACAATATTTTCCCCCCAAAAAAGACAAGAACGTACCTGTTTATTATTGTAGGGGCTTTAGTTTCCCCGCCCTTTTGGTAACGTTTCCACCATTTGTACCAAGGGCGAGGAAACCTCGCCCCTACAATGAAAAAACCTATTTTCGAAGTAAATAAGGCAGCCGTAGTGCCAGGGCTTCAGCCCTGGAAAATCAGCCCTGAAGGGCTGGGACTACGAAGTTCAAAAATTCTGAACGCAAATCCCTTGCCCTTTATTACATAATTAAATGCATTTTCTGTGCCCATTTATGTCACCTTGGCCTGCCGGGTTTGATTTGATTTTGCTTGATTTTTTGGCGCATTATGCTTATGATAAATTAATCCAAATCGTAGCCCCAGAACGTTAGGGACTGTGCCGGAATTGCTGTTGACTTAAAACGTAGCGTTGGGGTTTATCCCCAACAGCAGACGCAGGAACCCTGCATCGTAAGCGGGGGATAAACCCCCGCGCTACAAATAAGAGATACAAATCCATCATGGAAATTTCCAATTATCGGGATAGCCTGCAATATCTCTACAGCCTGCAACGGATGGGCATCAAGCTGGGATTGAATAATATCGGACAATTATTGCAATCCCTGGGAAATCCTCAGGACAAGCTAAAATCCGTCCACATTGCCGGCAGTAACGGCAAGGGTTCCACCTGTGCCTATCTGGCCGATATTCTAAAAGCCGCAGGCTATAAAACCGGTCTGTTTACCTCTCCGCATTTAATCGATTTTACCGAGCGCATCAAAATAAACGGCGAACAAATACCTAAGGATCAGGTGGTTAAACTCAGCAATAAAATCCAGCAAGTTATCGGGGAAAATCCCCAATTTGCCGGGCAAACCAATTATCCCACCTTTTTTGAAGTGGTAACGGCCCTGGCATTCGCTTACTTTTGGGCGGAAAAGGTGGATTTTGTCGTTTTGGAAACCGGGATGGGCGGACGTCTGGACGCCACCAATGTGGTTGTGCCGATGCTTTCCGTCATTACCAATATCTGCCTGGAACATACGGTTTATCTGGGCGATACCCTGGAAAAGATCGCTTATGAAAAGGCCGGCATCATCAAAAACGGCATCCCCTTGCTGACCGCAGCGGAACAAGATGAAGTCATAAAATGCTTCAGCCAAACCTGCCGGGAGAAAAGCTCACCCCTTCATCGGCTTCAGGATGAGGTAAAAATCGATATTAAGCAACGCTGGCCATGGCAAATCTTCAGCCTGCAAACGCCGACCGGGAAATTTAGCGACTTGCGCATCAACATGTTAGGCGATTACCAGTTGCAGAACACAGCTTTGGCGGTACGCTCCGCGCAAATTTTAGCCGAAAATGGGTTGCTGATCGGGGAATCCGACATTCGGCAAGGATTGTTCGCAACCTCCTGGCCGGGACGATTACAAGTGCTCAACGCCAGTCCCTGGATCATCCTGGACGGTGCCCATAATCCGGCGGCCTTAAGCCTGCTTGTGCCCAACCTGGAGCTTTTCCCCTATCAAAAACTGATTATGGTTATCGGGATGATGGAGGACAAAGACCTCGACGCTATGCTAAAATTATTGGACAAAGTCGATATTCTGATCCTCACCCAAGCCGGAATCGGGCGCGCCGCCTCCGTGCAAAAAATTGCCGGGAAAATGCAAAATTTTCCAGGCCAGATAATCTTCAGCCAAAACGTTAAACAGGGCTTGCAAAATGCCCTGATGTGCGCTCAAAAAGAGGATTTGATTTGCGTGACCGGCTCACTTTATGTGGTGGGAGAGGCGCAAGCCTATCTTACCGGCAAACCTCTGGAAGCGATAAGGAGTATTCAGTGAACAACTGCACCGCCTGGGTCGAAAGCGAATATATTAAATTTGCCGTTATGGCCGATCAATTCCTGAATAAAGGGAAAATTGTGGATGCTTTTTATGGGGAAACTCCACCCCCAAGGGATGAGAATTTCAGCCAAAGCACTGAGCTTCTTAACCCGCTTAAACAGCTTGCAGCCTGCACCTCAAACAATCTGCCGGATAATCCGCCCTTTTATTTTAAATCCATATTCTGCGGGCAGATAGAGGCTTTGAAACAGCATTTGGAAACCTGCCTGGGCAGCCAATCCTTTTGGCAAACCGGGGAGCGGATTTCAGGCATCGCTTTAGCTTCGCCCGACATCGAAATCTGGCAACATAAACTGGCAGGCAGCCTGAAGAAGGCGGGATATAGCGGGGATATAGCGGATGACCTCCGGGAATGGCGGGATTTGGGAAATATCGACGTTTTCGCTTTTATGGATTTGGTGCGGGAAGGTATTTCCGCTTTATGGGAACAGGTGCGGGGAACGTTCTTAAATAACCTGATTACCGAAGAGGAAATCGACCTGCTTGAAAAGCGTTCGCAAATAAAATTGGCCTATCAGAATAACCTTTGGGATGACCAGCCCTTTTACGGCGGCTACCGCGGTAATTATCTGAGCATGTATTGTTTCAATGCCCGCCTGCTATGGAACCGCTTTGCCGTAAAGACTTTTATGCTTTATGAACTATTGCCGGGGCGTCATTTGTTTTGGCTTTTGCGTCAGCGGCTCAACGAATTACAGGAATTGCCCGCTATGTCACTGCTTTCCACCTGCGCCGGCCCGGAAAAACTGGTGCAGGAAGGCTTGATCGCCTGCTCTCCTGAATTTGTTATGCCCGGCGGATTTACCGACCCGCAAGACCAAATCGCCTGGGATTATCAGCGGCTGCAAAACGCGGTAGGGTATGCCGCCACGTTAAAGTTTTGGGAACAACCGGAATCTGTCCGGGAAACAAGGGAGTTCATCCGCAGGGAAGCCTGTCTGTCTTCCGGCCGAACCGATGCGCTAATGAAAACCATCCGGGAAACCCCTTTTTACTATCCCAATATTTTTGCCGGTTATCAATTTATAAAAAAGTTATGGCTTTTGTACCCGGATCAATTCCAGCAGGAATTTATCCGCTACCGCAGCCCTGAGCTTTTACAAAGGCTTTATCCATGGTAGCACAGGCATCCCCCGTTTTCACGAGGGCAAGCTTGCCTGTGTCCTTTCGCAGGCAGGATGCCTGCGCTACCAATTTGATGTTTCGGCGTGTCCCCACGCCGAAACTATCCAGGGGGTAACGTTCCCCCTTTAAAGATTTCGGTGTGAGGACACACCGAAACATCAATCAGGTGGTACCCGATAAATCGGGTAACTACATAAACCATAAGGAGCATCCCTTTTGCCTCAATTTGATTTAATCTCCGTGGTGATCCCGGCGTATAATGAAGCAGCCGGAATCGGCCAGACCCTTGATCAACTTTATCAGGTGATGAAAACTATCGGCAGCCCTTACGAGATTCTGGTAATCAATGACGGGTCAGGCGATGCTACCGCCCAAATTGCCGCAGCGAAAGGTGCTATCGTTCTTAACCATCCCTACAATATCGGAAACGGTGCGGCGGTAAAAACCGGTCTGCGCCGGGCGGCAGGTGAGGTGATTATATTAATGGATGCCGACGGACAGCATCCGGTGCAAGTCATCCCCAACCTGCTGCAATTTATCCCCCAATACGATATGGTCGTCGGCGCCCGGAGCCATTCCTCACAGGCCACCCTGATACGCCGCTGGGGCAATAAGGCTTACAATTCCCTGGCCACCTACATAACCGGCAAAAAGATTGAGGATTTGACCAGCGGATTCCGGGTTATCAAAAAACCGGTTGCCAAAAAATTTATCTATTTGCTCCCGAACGGTTTTTCCTATCCGACCACCATTACCCTTTCCCTGCTTAAAGCCGGGTACAGCCTCAAATACGTAGCGATCGACGCTCAGAAGCGCCAAGGCAAAAGTAAGCTTAACACCTCTTTCGAAGCAGCCAGATTCTTTATTATTATTTTACGCATCGCCACCTTATTTTCCCCCCTGAAAATCTTCCTGCCCATCAGCGTCTTTTCCCTTACCTTAGGGCTGGCCTACGGCAGTTACATGATTATCGTACATTCCCATTTCAGCAATATGGTACTGTTATTAATGATCACCGCTCTGGTGGTTTTTCTGATGGGATTGATCGCCGAAGAGATTGCCCTGCTGCGGATTGAAAGAAGCGAAGATTGATAAAGGCCGAGCGTAGTCCCAGGGCTTTAGCCCTGGAAATTCAGCCCTGAAGGGCTGGGACTACGAAACATCTATACCTCTAGCGCCCTAAAAACGAAGCGCTGATCACCCTGGCAAAGGAAAAGGGAAATCCGGGGAGATTGACGAAAATTCCCATCAGGACAGATAACGCCGCTCCGATAATCAAAGGCACGGTCAGGGCGGCAGGTTGGTAATTTGTTTCGCTAATATCCGCTGTTTGGTCGGTATCCTTCTTTAAAAATGCGGCGTAGATAACTGGAAGTATATAGAGAGCGCTCAGAAGCGATCCTAACAGTAAAATAACCACGCTGCCGGTATCGGAAACCTCCAGGGCGCCGGTTGCCAGCATCCACTTGCTGATAAATCCGGTAGTGGGGGGAATTCCCACCAGGCTTAAACCGGCAATGCTGAAAGCGATCATGATCAGCGGCATTTTGGCCCCCAGCCCGTTCATCCGGCTGACATCTTCACTCCCTCCCGCCTTGACGATAGCTCCGGCGCACAGAAAAAGGGTGGCTTTCATGATGGCGTGATAGGCCATATGGATTATTCCGCCCTGCAAAGAGTTAGGGCTTAATAAAGCCGCTCCCAGTAAAATATAAGATATTTGCGCCGACGTCGAATAGGCCAGACGGCGTTTGAGGTTATCCTGGTTATAGGCTTGAATGGAAGTCAACAGGATGGTAACCAGGGCGGGAAAGACCACAATCATCCCCAAAGCACCCTGGCGCATCAAACGAAATCCGATGACGTCATAGATCAGGCGGATCAGACCGTAAGCCCCTACATTCACAAACACCCCCGATAATACCGCAGAAGCCGGCGCCGGCGCCGCCGGGTGTGCCTCATAAATCCAGCCGTGTAAAGGCATGATGGCGGATTTCACTCCGAATCCCAACAATCCGCAAACCAGCAAAAGCCGCAAAGATTCGACGCCTGTTTGCGCCGGAATCGTTCCCCGCCGGTGCAGTTCCAGATTACCCGCCATATAATAAACCAATAAAACGGTAAATAAAACCAGGGCGTCACCCAACAGACTGTAGATAATATATTTTTTAGCCGCGGCTTTAGCCTGGGAGGTTTCCTCGTGGGCGATTAACGGATAGCCGCTGATGGTCAGCAACTCGTAAAAAATAAAGAGCGTAAACAGATTACCGGCAAAGGCTATTCCGAACACAAAGCTTAAACAGGCGGAAAACAGGCAAAAGTAGCGCAAGGGGTGGGCGGTTTGTTTTAAATATTCGCAGGAGAAAACAGCGGCCAGCAGCCAGACCAAAGCCGATACCCAGGCAAAATAAACACCGAAGGCGTCCGCACGCAGGCTGAAAACCATCTGAGGATTAAATGTGTTCTGCGGGCTGAAATAAATTGTGGACGAGACGATTAATTTGCCTCTCAAAACCTGGGGGATCAGCGGCGTGATCATTAAAAAGCACAGCGCGCAGATGAAAGCGGATACATAGGCCGCCCAAATGATCGAGCGTTTAACCAATACCGGATAAAACGCCAACCCCAAAAAGGGCAGAAGAAAGATAAAAATCAGGATGGGGGAATATTCGGTTTGCATGGAATATACCTGAGATCATTTTCTGGTTGTCATTCCCGAACGCCTTTATCGGGAATCCAGTTCTAATATCTTGAAAAACCATATCCCCGATAAAGGCGTTCGGGGATGACAGGGTGCCGTATCAACCAGAAAATGATATTACCTAATTAAAGTTTGACATTAAACTGTTTTCCTAAAATTTTGAATTTTGAATTTCAATTTTGCATTTTTATCTTTAAATTTTTAATTTGCTGGTTTTAGAAATCACAATTTATGGACATTTGAAGTATAAAACTCCCTCGGCGATATTTTGCGCCAAATGGAGTGGTAACTTATGTACCCATAGACACAATCCAAGTGCAAGAACCAAGCCCGCAGTTAATAAACAGGGGCCGGTCATTAACAGGGAAAGGGCTTGTCCCTTTTGCCTGGTCAGGGATTCCTGAAAAAATGCTTTATATAGCAGCGGCAGGTAATACCCAGCATTCAAGAGCGTGCCGCTGATGATCACCCCGACCATGAAAAACCGCCCGGCTTCCATCGCCCCCATTGCCAGGTACCATTTGCTGATAAACCCGGCGGTGCCGGGAAAACCGATGGTCCCCAGGGCGGCAATGCTGAAGGCAAACATGGTAAGCGGGATTTTCTCACCCAACCCACCCATATCTGCGATTTCGCTGACCCCGGTTTGCCGGTAAATAGCCCCGGCGCAAAAAAAGAGACTGATTTTCATCACCGACTGGTAAAGCATTTGCAGTATCCCTCCGATAATCCCGGAAGGGGTAGCCATGACCACCCCCAATATTATATAGGATAATTGGCTGATGGTAGAGTACGCCAACATCTTTTTCAGGTTTGTCTGCCTGAGCGCCATTAACGATCCGCCGATGATCGTAATCCCGGCAAGGGCTAGCAGCCACTCGTTTAAATGCAGCTTTTGCAGAAGTTGCAGGCCGAAAATATCGATCACGATGCGCAGAATGCCGTATACACCGGCTTTCACCACCGCCACCGCGTGCAAAATAGCACTTACCGGAGTCGGGGCGATCATTGCGTCCGGCAACCAGCCGTGCAAGGGGAAAATCACACTTTTAACCCCGAAACCCACCATAAAGGTAATAAAAAGCAGGCGTAAAATTGAATAAGAAGCGGAATCCGGCAAAATCCCTCCCGGTCTAAAATCGAGGTGCCCGCAAAGTAAATAGGTGATCACCAGGGATAGCATCAGGGCGGTTCCCCCGGCCATGGAATAAACCAGATATTTACGCCCGGCTTTAATGGCTTGCGGTGTCTGGGCATGAACTATTAAGGGGTAGGTGCAAATAGTTAATATCTCATAAAAAAGAAACAGGGTAAATAAATTAGCGGCAAAAGCGATTCCCAGAACGCTTCCCATACAAAGGAATAAAAAAAACCAATAGCGCGCCGGGAATTTATCGTTACGCATATATTCGACAGAATAGATGGCGGTTAGCAGCCAGTAAAAAGAGGCGATCAGCGCAAATAAATAGCCCAGGCCGTCGACCCGAAACGCGATATCGACAGAGGGGATGAAGGTAAACAGATTACAGGAAAATGCCGCTTCCCGCCAAATCCCCGGTAGTAAACACAAAACGAGCGCCAGATTAATTAGGGCGCTTCCCACCGCCGCCCGATTATGAATCTGAGCCGGTTTATCCCTGAGGATCCAAATCAAAAACGCGGTAAGATAAGATACCAACACCGTCAAAGGTAAGATTAAGGGAAAAACCCCGCCGCAAACCACAGGCTTCCTTTCTGAATTCACTTCAAATCGATTTAAATAAAACCCTTGAATCCGTAGTCCCAGCCCTTCAGGGCTGAATTCCCGGGGCTAAAGCCCCGGCACTACGTCTTAATTTAACCTTACAAAATCCCCGCTACCATCTTTTCCAGCCATTGTAACGGCCAGCGGTTAAAAATTCCCAGCCACAATGAAGCAAAAGTTAAAATCCAGATCGGCACCAACATGCCCAAGGGCGCTTCATTTATAGCCACTCTGGTGTCTTTCCCGCCGTTGACCGGTTTGAAATAGAGGGCGTTAATAATCCGCAGATAATAAATGGTGCTCAGAAAACTTCCGCCCAGGACACAAATGGCGAAACCCATGCGCCCGGCCTGAATCGCTCCCATACAGATATACCATTCGCTGACAAACCCGCAGGCCGGAGGTATCCCGACGATGGCTATTCCGGTCAAAGCCAGGGCTCCGGCGGAATACGGCATTTGCTTGCCCACCCCCTCCAGTTCCTTTAAAGTCCGCTTGTCCGTTTTATACAGCAGTGCCCCCGCGCTCAGAAACAGCGCCGATTTCATCACCGCATGATTGATAATATGCAGCATACCGCCCAACAAACCATAATAAGAGGATAAGGCGATCCCCAAAACGATATAGCCGATCTGGCTTACGCTGGAATAGGCTAAAATTAATTTCAAATCCTGCTGCAAAATTGCTCCGACCGCGCCGTAAATTATCGCCAGAACCGACATCCAGCATAAAATATTATTGATGAACGGATAGATTTCCCTACTTTTTAATTGCACTAGCAGAAAAACACAGCGCAAAATGCCGTAAGCACCCAATTCAATCAAAATCCCGGAGAGAATGGCGCTGATGGGAGATGGAGCAAAGCCGTGCGCATCCGGCAGCCAGAGATGTAAGGGAAACAAGGCGGCCTTTACCCCGAATCCGATAATTATTATGCTGATCGCCACCAAAACGGGTTTTACGTTGGTGATGTGCGCCATTCTTTTAGTTAACTCATTTAAGTTCATGGTGCCGGTAAAGTAGGATAAAAGAGCGATGCCCAATAAAATAAGCACCCCGCCGGTAGTACTCAAGATTAAATAGCGCAGCCCCGCTAAGATGGCCTGCCTTTCCCGACCGATGGCAATCAAAGCCACGGCAGCCAGAGAAAAAAGCGAAAGGTAAACAAACATAGTGAATAAATCCCCGGCCATTAAAAAAGCCGGCATAGCCGCAAGCAGCATACATAACAAGCAATAGTAATATATGCGCCTTTTGGCCTCCGGCAATAATTTTTCGATATAACTGTAGGAATAGATAGTAATTAACAGACCTATGCTGTTCACGGTAAGAAGCAAAACGACAGTTAAATAATCGGCTGCTAACTCTATCCCCCAGGAAGCCCCCCAATTACCCAAAGGATAACTAATTCGCCCATGGGAAAAAACCTGACCGGCTAAAAATACGATAAGACTCCAAGATAGCAAAGCGGCTATCAAAGCGATCATAAAAGCCGCCTGACTTTTCTTTTGTCCCAAAAGCGGAGCGATAATCGCCCCCATCAGGGGAATTATGACGATTAATAAAAGAATCTTCTCCATTGTGATCCTTAGAAAAAGCTTCAGGTTTCAGGCTTTAGGCTAAGATTTCTGCAGTTAGCCTGAAGCCTAAAGCCCAGAGCCTACTTTACAACATCCGCCGCAATTTATCGCTGTTTAACGTGCGGTAATGGGCATAAATCTTCACTACCAGGAACAGGGCGAAGCCGGTTACCCCCAAGGTCATCAAAACACCCAAAATAACCATGTGCTGCGGCAGGGGGTTGACGCATTCTGTCCACCGGATGCCCTCATGTAGTATCGGCGCCCTTTGGCCGCCCCCGATTCTCCCCAGGCTAATCAGAAATAAAAAAACGGCGGTTTCCATGATGTTGATACCCAATATTTTCTTGATTAAATTGGGGGTGACGATCAGAAGATAAAACCCGATAAAAAACAAAATAATCGCGGCAATTTGATAATATGCGTGCAAAAAAAATTCCATTACTCTTCGCCTTTTTCTGCTTTGGCTAATTCCCAGAACAAACCGGTTAATATCACGCCCACGCTTATCAGTAAGCCCAAACCCAGGATAAGACCGCTTACCATATTAATGGAACCGGGGAAAAATGTTATGCACAAAAAGGCGGTTACAAAAAACAGCATTCCCGCAGCGCTTAAACTAATAAAATATTCCGGGTGAAATTTTTGCGCAAAGACCCTGTGTCCGAAGGCCAGAAAAAATAAGATTGAGCCTGCAGCCGCCATTATACCGCCATTTATTCCCCCGCCGGGGTGCTGATTGCCGTATAGTAACAAGTAAAGGGCGAAAACAAAGCAGAGAGAGAAGAACGCACCGGTAATTAAGGATAATACCGCACTCTCATAAATTTCCCCCCGCTTGGTTTTTGTATCCTCCTGAGAAATGAGGGAACGCATGGCAATCACCCCACCCGACAAAACTAAAATACTGCCCAGCGTATCCAGAGGACGAAAGAAAATCGTCAGCGAAGACACTCCGTTTTTAAACGGCGGCATGTTTTGCAAAACCTCGAGGGGGGATTCCTGTTTAAAGGATTGCGGCATTCGGCTCTGGTCTTGGACGGCGCCCAATATCGCCCAACCGCAGATTACCAGGATGGAGATTATCAAAAACTGATATATAATCCGACGCATGATTATTCCTCACGACGACCGGTGTGGGTAATGGCCAGGATAAAGAAAATGGTGGTAATTCCAACGCCTGCCACCGCTTCTATCAAGGCCACATCCGGCGCGCCCAAATGCTCCCAGATAATCACCAAAACAAAACTGTAAACGGAAAAAATCAATACCGCCATCAACAGGTCTTTGGTGAAAGTGACCGCCAGCGCGATGATTATCAAAAATAATAATAAAATCAATTCCAGGGTAGTGCTCATTTAATCATCTCGTTACGATATTTTATCTCTAATTTTTTACGCCAGGGGGTGCGCCCTTTACGGAAGGCCACTCGGGCCAATAAATGCCCCGCGGTGGGGCTATAGGCGAAAACCAGCACAAATATAACCAATAATTTCAATGTTTTCATCGACAAAGGATCGTATAAAGCCAGGGCCGTTAAAATACTGCCGGCCCCGAAAGTGTCACATTTTGTAGTGGCGTGAATCCGGGAATAGCTATCAGGGAAGCGCATCAAGCCTAAGGTGCCGATGATGAAAAAGAAGGTTCCCAATGCCACCAGCGGTATGACTAAGGAGTTGATAATTATTCTAAGCATTCTTCCTCACCTCCAGCCTCCAGATAACGGGCTACCGCAATCGTGACCACAAAGTTGAACAGCCCGTAAACAAAGGCTAAGTTCAGATAAATCCCCTCGTCGAAGATATAAGACATTAAAGCCAAAACAATCAGGGTTTTGGTGCCGATAATATTGATAGCCACCATACGGTCAAGAATGCTGGTGCCGACTACCACCCTGTAGAAGCAAACCAGGGCGTTAACCATTAAAATACAGACTATGGCGATAAAAAATTCCTTCATCAGTCCTCCTCATCGAAAAACAGGGCATGTTTAATCTGCTGACTAAGATTGCTGGATAAAATATTATCCAGATATTCTTCGGCTAAAAAATGAATGTAGATGTCGTTTTCATCGATTTCTACGGTAAGCGTTCCGGGAGTAAGAGAAACTGTGTTGGCTAAAATTGCGCGGGCTAAAGGGTTTTGCAGATCATGCTTTAAGCAGATAACGGCGGGGTTGATCGGGAGTTTTGGGTCTAAAAGCCGCTCTGCCAAATCGATATTGGCATGGATTATATATTTTAATCTTCTGGCTACATAAAGCCCCAACCGCCAAACAATCGCATGACGCCACTTGAGAGGCACCAGCCATTCATCGATCAGAGACCAGGTAAAGGCCGCAACCGTTACGGCGACTATGATTCCCAAAATAATTCCGGAAAGATTAACGTCCAAACCTAAAGTCAGCCAAAAAATAAATAAGGTTAAGACCACAACCAAAAAGCGGCGGCGTTTCATGCGAATTCCCTTCGATTTTCTCACCCGGGGCTTTTTCACGGTCCCGGTATTTCAGTTTTGTAGGGTGGGCTGTGCCCACCAAATTTGATGGCGAATTAATTTATGCCAGTCAAAAATCAGTCAGGAATAGTCTAAAATGGTGGGCAAAGCCCACCCTACTAACCTGAGTTCGGGATAAGAAAAATCGTAGTCTAAAGCCCTTTAGGGCTGATTTTCATGGCAAGGCCATGCAATAACGACTCACAAATGGTTAAATCTTTTCAAGTTAATTCACCCCTTTCGGACTGAACATGCCTTTTATCTCAGCCTAAGGCTGAAAATGCGTGGCTAAAGCCACGGGACTACATTTTTATGGCGAACTCAGGTTATTATTGCTTAAATCTAATATTACCACAAGATTCGAATCTTTGCTTGATTAGATGTATATGAGGCAAGTTTTATGCCTGAACTATTCCAGGGAAAAGGAAATGGCGAGTTTCAACCACAGTTCTTCCTGGTTATATCCGGGGGGGAAGGGTAAAAACGGGGCGGCGTCTTGAATGGTCGAAATTGCGGCCCGATCTAAAATATCCGACTGAGATGATTCGACTAAATCCACCGCTTTTACCGCGCCGTCTTTAGCTAAAAGAAAACGCAATACGGAAGTCCCTTTTATGCCGCGTTTTCTGGCGCTTTGCGGGTAAAATTTGGCGGATAATATTTTACTGAAAATCTGCTCCTTGTAAGCCGATAGATCATCCCCCCCCGAATTTATCGCCGTTTCATTTGAGCTTGTCCGCATTACTTTCCGGGCAAAAGGAGAAAGCGCGGTCTTGACGGAACTAACCTCCCGGATAGCTGTCCTGTGCCCGATATTAGCTGCAACAAAAAAATTATCCCGCGCCAGACTTACCTCTCCCTGGCCTATCGCGATTCCTTCATTATTGCCTCTGCCGATATTCTTCTCCTGGCTGGGCTGACTATCGATTTTGTCCGCCGCCGGGATCGGAGCCGCCGGAGAGGGGTTAAGCTGTTTCGATAGTTGCAGCGATTCTTTAAATACCGACTCTGCCGGTAGAGTTTCCGCGATTGCCCTTTTAATTTGGGGCGTTTCTGTTGGCTTCTCTTTGTTGGTTGGTTTATTAACAGCTTTAGGTCGCTTTAACGGCAAAGCTAGATTGACCCGGCAATAATCCGTAAAATCCGGTTGTTTTGCCGTTTGGGGCATTTGGGAAACTAACGGGCTTAAAATCAGCAGCAATCCGACATGAATTCCCAGCGATAAGATTATTTTAAAATTTGTGTTTTGGGCAATCATATAGAATTTCGTTTCCCCATCTTCCCGGCCGCGCCGGGTTTCCCTTTTCTCATTGATTTTTTTTGCACTTAAAAAGGTATTTCTTTAGCATCAATAAAACGATTTTTATATGCCAAGTTATCGTCCAGAAAAAAAGTCACAATATAATCTTCTGGATGGCTCATTTTTGACAAAGTAAATTCCAGCGTGTCATTAGCATTAAAATCTTCTTCACTCCATGAGTAAGTTTTTTTGGTTTTAACTTCTTCAATCTCAAGCCTTACTTTAAATGGGCCAGGAGTTTCAGAATCGGGATTAAACTTAAAAAATATTTCTTTTTTTGACAAATTAACTTCTTCAATAAAAGTCCATTTTCTAAAAAACAAGGAAGGTTTTCTCGTAATTTTTTTTCGCAATTCTAACCATTTTGTAAATCCAACATTTTTTAAAATTAGATAAGCTAAAGTATCATATTCAGCTTGGGAACGACAAACAATCTTTATTAAATTAGACAAATCTAACGAGTTTGGGATAATTATTTCGGCATGACGATGAAACTTAATAACAGCTTTTTCCTGCTTAGTAAATCCCTTGTCATGATAAATCTTATCAAAAGGTAAAGAAGAAAAAAAACAGGCATCATCTCCAATTTGAACATTTCCTGTCGCCAAACACCCATTGCTAAACCTTGTTGTCTGACTGGATAAAGTTTTTTTAGCATCAAACATAAAAACAACGGGAAAAGGACAATACTCTCCGTCTTTTCCTTTTTGATTCTCTGGACGAAATCCTTCATTACAATATTGCGTGGGCGTGCGTGGTCTGAAATAGAGGCGAACATATTCTTTGTATACATCAGGTGTAACTGAAATAACAGATGGATTAGCTATGTCAGTAGTTATTGCCCCTTTTCTATCTAATTCTGCACGGGAAAGAAGTTGTCCACCGGACAGTATTTCCACCGCATTTTTTATATCCGTAAAGTGAAATAGATAATCCGGCCACCATTTTTGTGATTCTGTTAACCAGGATTGCTTTTTCAATTCTTCAATATGGGCAATAATTTTATTAGCATCCCGTTTTAGCATGTTCCTCACGCTTTAGCTCAAAAGGCAATTTTTGTTGAATATCGGCTTTTTGGGATTTAGCTATAAATTGCAGTCCGATATTGTTTAAAACAGCGTAATCAGTACTTACCTCAATTGGCCGGCAATAAGGAAGTCTGGAAAAAAGCGCTACCAAATAATCGGCAAGAGATTCTAAACCGGAAGGCATATATCTGCCTATTCCGAAACCGTAATTACGAATAAGATTCCATAATTCCATAAGGGTTTCTTCTGGAATAAAATGCTCTTCATTGTCAATATTGAAAACAATACCTGTTTCTGCCGCAGTGACAACTTTAGCCTGAAAAGACTGCTTATTCGTTAATGTCTGCAAGCTCAAACCGGAACCTATCAATTGAATCAAATCATGCCAGACCTCAGCAAACCCCAAGTTTTCAGGCTCAGACCTTAACCATTCGGCAATGGCTTTAATATCCCTATGTTCGGGAACAAGCGGGGTTGTTGTATGAAGATAAACAAATACATCTATTGGAAGATTTTTAAGATATTTCTCCATCAAAGGGCGTACCTGTTTTTCCCAGTCCAGTTCACCATTCCCGCAGCCCAAAGTGGGAAAAGCGATGCTGGTTATACCTCGTTCTGCATACTCCTTAATAAATTTTTCTAATCCACACTTTATATACTCAATTTTAGAAGACAATCTCCAGGTTGTTTTGGTTGGGAAGTTTAAAATCCATTTATTGGAGGTTTTATAAAGCCATAAGTTACCAATTTCCATTTTTTTTGTTTCACAAAGTTTTTGATACTCACGAAACATTTCTGGATAAATCGTTTTGAAATCCTTGGCAATTCCCTTGCCCATTACCCCAACCGTATTCACGGTATTCACCAGTACTTTAGCTGGCGACTCAAACAAATTTCCTTTAACATATGTTATCATTATGTTCTACCTTTTAAACTTCGGATATGGTTGTGTATCATATAATATTTTTTCCGGAATCAAATGCAAACCCCCTCACGCTCAATGGATTTGAAAAGCGGCGTGACGCGAATCTCGGAAATCCAGCTTTCCAGGAGATTAAGCTCATCCGTAATCTCGGCGATCAATTCAGGAATTCTTGCCTTGTTCATACAAAACCCTTCCCCGCGCAATCCGGCTTTTCAGCAATTCCCCGGCATCCTCCACCGGCTTCAAATCCACCTTGAAAGGGCTTGCCATGATTAGCCTTCCCAGCGCCTTAAAATAAAGTTCCGAAGTTAACCCTTCTACCGCCAAATCAAGGTCCGAATCCAATCTAAACCGGGCTTCATCCAGCGCTGACCCAAACAAGATCACTTTCTTTACCGAAAATTCCTTGACCAGAATATTTTTCAAATCATCAGCCGTCTTTAAAGCTTCCAGACGCAGCTTGCCCCTGGCGGCTTCTTCCTCACGCCGTTTCTCATCCCAGTATTGTTTATAGTTAGTTATAGCATCCTGCTTCATATTTTAGATTAACCCATAATCCTGTAAAGCGCTTTTTAGCTTCTTCAAGTTCCCCTCGCTCATGTCGCACAAGGGCAGACGCAGTCCTTGCTGGATTTTGCCCATCAGCGCAAGAGCCGTTTTGACCGGGATGGGGTTGGTTTCGATGAACATGGCGCTGCATAAAGGCATGAGTTTGAATTGCAGTTCCTTGGCTTTTTCCAAATCTCCGGCGTTGAAGGCGTCGATCAAAGCCGCTACATCGGCGGGGACGATGTTGGCTACTACTGAAATCACACCCCTGCCACCCATTGCCAAAGTGGGCAGGATGGTGAAGTCGTCACCCGACAGGAGGATCAACCGCTCCCGGCATAAGCGGGCGATGTCGGTGATTTGAGCCAGGTTGGCGCTGGCTTCCTTGATCCCGACGATATTTTTGAATTCGGCTAAGCGAGCGACCGTCTCCGGCAGCATGTTTACCGCAGTACGTCCCGGCACGTTATACATAATCAGCGGTAAATCCACTTTTTGGGCGATGGTCTTGTAATGCCGGTAAAGCCCTTCCTGAGTAGGCTTGTTGTAATATGGGGTGATGAGCAGCGCTGCATCCGCCCCGACTTTCTGGGCACATTTGGTTAACCGCAAAGCCTCCCTGGTGCTGTTGGAGCCAGTACCGGCGATGACCGGCACACGCTTTTTGACCAGCTTCACCGTCAAATAGATGATGCGTTCGTGTTCCTCATGAGACAGGGTGGCCGATTCACCCGTAGTGCCGCAGGGAACAATCCCGTCGGTGCCGTTGGCAATCTGAAATTCTATCAAATCGGCAAAAGCCTTGACGTCAATCTCTCCCCCCTCTTTGAAGGGGGTAACTATGGCAACTAATGAGCCGCTGAACATTTGTGTTTTCTCCTTGAGAATTAACTTGTAGAGGCGGGTTTAAAACCCGCCTCTACGTTGGTGTGGGACACACCGAAACATCAAGCCTTTTTTATAAATTCAGAATCATCTCCCCCATAATCAAATCATTATAACTTTCCCGCCGGCGGATGACCTGAAACTTATCACCCTTGACCAATACCTCTACCGCTCTGGGGCGGGAGTTGTAATTAGACGACATGGAAAAGCCGTAGGAACCGGCGCTCATCACCGCCAGCAATTCTCCGGCTTCAAGTTTCGCTAATTTGCGGTCTTTAGCCAAAAAATCGCCCGATTCGCAAATCGGCCCCACCACATCGGTCAGCCACTCGCCGCGTTCTTTGATTTGCAGCGGTTGAATATGGTGATAGGCATTGTAAAGGCTGGGGCGGACCAAATCATTCATCCCGGCGTCCACGATGGTGAAATTCTTCTCCTCCCCCTGCTTACAGTAAAGCACCTTAGTAACAAGTATACCAGAGTTTCCGGCGATACTGCGTCCCGGCTCCATAATCACCGTACAATTGCTCAACGGACTCAGCAGCGGGATTAAGGTTTCTGCCAACTGCTGCGGACTGGGTGGCTTTTCCTCATTATAAGTGATGCCTAATCCCCCGCCGAGGTTCAGATAACGGATGTCGATGCCGTTTTGCCGCAATCGCTGCACCAGTTCCACAATCTTATTGACGCTCTCCATATACGGCCCAACCGTTGTAATCTGCGAACCGATATGCTTGTGGATGCCGATTATCTCAAGATGGAGCAATAAAGCTGCGGCCAGATATTCATCCAACGCCTGCTTGAAGCTGATGCCGAACTTGTTCTTCTTCAGTCCGGTAGAGATATAAGGATGGGTCAGGGGATCGACATCGGGATTGATGCGCAGGGCTACCGGGGCTTTACGTCCCAAGTCTCCGGCAATCTTATCGATCAAATTCAGTTCTGCCCGTGATTCGACATTAAACATCAAAATCCCGCTCTGCAAGGCAAGGGCAATTTCATCCGCCGTCTTTCCCACCCCGGCATAAACAATCTTATTTGGAGGGGTTCCGGCCTGCAAAGCGCGGTATAATTCCCCGCCCGACACTATATCCATTCCCGCCCCCCATTTGGCCAGCAGATTCAAGATGGCGATATTGGAATTGGTCTTCACCGCATAGCACAACAAGTGCTTTATGGGCGACAACGCGCTTTCAAATGCCTGAAAGTGCCGCTGCAAGGTTTCATGGCTATAGATATAAGCCGGCGTCCCCACCTGCTTGACTATTTTTTGTACTGGCACTTGTTCGCAGTATAACTCGTTGTCCTGGTAGTGAAAGTAGTTCATTTTGATAAATAATCCTCTATATAAGTGTTACCATATCGTTTTAACAAAAGCTGATGTTTGAATAATCGAATCGTTGGTAATTAAGCTTAAGGCAAGCAAACGGGCAGTACCGGCTATCAAGCGATCATGCAATTCGCGAATATCCGCGATCTGTGCCGCTGATTGTGTAACCGCAAAATTCATCGGGTATTCTTTGTAGTTTGGATAACATTTCAAGTAATCGGCAACATCCTGAAGGGAAATGCCGATCTTTTGTTTTTCCGAGAGATATAAAATTTCTCCCAAAACCAATGCCGGAATATAAACAACTGCCTTTCCAGCTTCAACAGCATTGAAGATAGTCCTTGCGGCAGAGCTTAACTTGCGTTGCTCTATCCGCAAAATCAATCCCATCGTATCAGTGACGAACTCGCTTGCGGGGGTAGAGTTTGTCATAATCTTCAAATTCCTTTTCTAAATGTGCCTCTTCGTTGCTGCTTAGTTGTTTTAATTCAGTATTAAGCATTATGCTGCGCAATTCTTCCTCAAATGCCTGCGGCTGAAATGTCCGTTTGCGCAAAAAATAAATATAATCGACAATCTCCGCCAAAGCGCTCTGCGGCAAATCTTTTACGCTTTCAGATATAAGCTGCTGATAATCAGGAGTTTTCATTGGGTAATCCTTTATTTTTATTTTTTCTTGTAGGGTGGGCTATGCCCACCAAATTTGGTGGGCGCAACCCACCCTACATATTCACTTTCCCAAATATCTATTGTACTCTTCAACAGTAATTTCTATTTCCCGTAAAATTTCTCTTATCAGCGGAAGGGCTAATACTCTGCCTTTATGATATGGAACAGTGGTAGTTCTTCCATCGGGATGCCTGTAAAAGACGTGACTTCCTTTTTGTCGCACTTTTACAAAGCCCAACAGGAAAAGCAATTTCTCCATCTTTTTTGCATCGATAATTTGGAGTCTACTCACGCGGCAACCTCAATTTGTTGAATCCCTACAAATTCAGGCAAATGCTTCTTGTCCTCCGCATCCATTTCTTCCAGGCATAACTCCACTACCTCTTTAAGATTCCGCTGAAGTTCGTCTAAAGTTTCGGCCTGAGTATGAGCGCCGGGAATGCCGGGAACAATCGCCACGTATAAGCCTGTTTCCGGGTCTTTCTCTATGTAGCCGGTTATTTTGTACATTTGATATTATCCTTTTTGGTGGACGCAGCCCACCCTACATGTATTATTAACTCATGTTACGCAGACTTTGAAAAAAACTCACAAATGTCATTCCCGCAGCAGCGGGAATCCAGAATATAATTAACTCCATCAGCGTAGGCTTAAGCCGGAGCCTTGAAAACCCTGGATTCCCGTTCCCCGTTTT
>JACRJN010000087.1 GCA_016235675.1 Candidatus Schekmanbacteria bacterium | reverse complement strand
GTTGATCCAACTACAGGCATTTTCACCAAAATAACGGATACTAATTGTGCCAAGCTGAAGTTTGCCTCTAACAAATTAGATCTATTATTTTACTCTATTTCTGGATCGACCAGCGTAAAATATATCCCGGGAATTTTGGAATCCTTTACTCCTTAATAAGTTGGGCTATCTTGGACCAATTTTAGCGAGAAAATGATACTTTTTCAGCCTTAAGGGTTCATGGTATATTGTGCCTGCTTACCTGGAGGATAAGACCCTGCTGGAGAGCAACCTGAGCGCCGAGGCGGGTGGATGACGGAAGGGTAGAGCTGTGGGTTCTGCCGTTCTGTTTTCTGCCCCTCCAGATCCCACCAAAGCGTTAAACTCAGGGGGCGTCGATAGCTATATAATGCATCTGGGTAAATCTCCTTGATCCGGTGTCTCAGAGGTGCCTGCTCAGGTTTGCGAGACCGGTAGTGGAGCGGCGGGCCGGGAAGCGTCTGGAAAGCCCGCCGGGTGCTCAATTGGTAGCAAGTTCGCAAAAAAAACGCCATTACCTCCGACTACCTCCCGTCGTTTAGCAGGATTCAAAGCTTTTTTCGGATTACCTCCTGGAGCATCTCTTTGTCCATTGTATAGATCCGCCACCAGTCAGCGCAGCCGGGCGTTTTCTTCTTCCCAGCCGGAGCTTGCGGACCCCGGAGGGCATCAGTCCCTCAAACTTCTTCGCCACCAAATCCAGGCTGCCGGCCTGCAAGGTGATTAAAGTCTATAATGGCCAGAAATGGCCGGAGCAAGCCGGAAAATCGCATAAAGCAAGGCAAGCAGAGCACCGACCTAAGTTGCATTTGCTTAAAAGGGGTGATTTGCTTAAAGTTCGGATAAAAAGTTAAATCTCAAGGAAATTTATGATATCATGCTCTCTACATGGCAATTTGATTTTAAAAAGATGAAACTTTCCAGGGTCAATAAACGGGAAGAAACGTCCCCAAAATCATTTTTCATTGCGGTGGCCAAGTCTGTCGCCTAGTCTCGGTTGAAACTGGTAAAGGGATATGGACCTTCTTTACGCATTATAAAAATTATCTATAAAAAGTGGATCGCTTTGGATTTGGTATTTATGGGTGTCTCTATCGTTATTGCTGCTTACAATTCAGAAAAATATCTTGCCGCCACCATCGAGAGCGTCCGGTCGCAAACCATAGAAGATTGGGAACTCATTATTGTAAATGACGGCTCTGCCGATAAGACTGGAGAAGTTGCCGAAACTTTCTCTCAAATGGATAATCGCATCCGGGTTGTGCATCAAGAAAATACCGGCATTGCCACAGCCCGCAACCGGGGCTTTGCTGAGACCGGAGCAGACTATGGGTACTGCATGTTTCTTGACAGCGACGACCTTCTTGAACCGGATGCTTTGGAAATATTGCTTCAGGCGTTGGAGATGGACCCTGACGCAGTGGGCGCCCACGGTATGCTCCGCTATATCGATAGCGAAAGTAAGCCATTGAGTATCAATGGGACTTATACCTCCCCCGGCCGACGTCGCGGCATCCAGGGGAGATGGTTGCAAGTTTGGCCGGCCTCCTCACCCACTACTTTTGCCGTGCTTGCCTATTCACCTATCGCAATGACAAGCGGCCTTATTATGCGACGAGCCCAAAAGGAGGTAGCTGGCGATTTCGATCCACGCTTTAAACTTGGTGAAGATTGGCACATGTGGCTGCGCCTTAGCCGCTTAGGCCATTTATATTTCGTAAACAGGGTTGTATTCTCCTATAGAAGACACGAGGGAAATATAACCCGCCGCCGCCAGTTAATTCGAGAGAGCATATTTGATGTGCGGAAGAGAATGTATTCCTCGATTGGTCTTAATGTAGAGGAAAAGCGAATTATTGTCCTGGGTTACCGATACTGCGAGTTGTACCGGGCTCGAGTTCGTTTCTCGAAGGCTTTAATCAAACTATCTCGGGGAAGATTGATGGATGCTTTATCGGAGTTTCAGGAAGCAATGCTGCATATTATATCTTCGGTTAAGCGGGTCAGTTCTATTTTTTAACAAGAGCATATACCTATAATAATTATCATCAGTTATTGGTAAAAGTATAAAATAAAATAATAATATTATAAATCAGGCCTCTATATCATTTCAACGATCAGTCGGTTGAATGGCGAATTGACCGGTGCAGAGCCGTTTCCAAAGCCCGTTTGCCCAGCCTCATTGCCCAAGACGTCGGTTGATCCGTTCATCTATTTCACACAGACGAAAACTAACATTGTATTACAACGTTCATTTATTAATAATATCTTTTCTTTCCAACGATCCGATAGTCTCCCTTGGGGGAAAACTATGCAAAAACACTTTAAAATATATTATGCTTTTATAGCTATCTTGGGAATAATGATTTTAGGCTGTTTATTCATAGTCAGACGAGGAGTGATGACAGCACCAAAACTCGACTCGTCACTCTCCCCAGCTACGATCTCCTACAGATTAAAATCGCCGCTTCCCGGCATAATCGACGTAGGTACCGTTTCGCAAGGCGTTTCCACCAGTGGGGCCAGGGCTATGTGGAAAGATGCAGGCAATACTGTGCACCTTTTTGCCGCCTTTGGCGACAGTGATTGGCAGGCTCACTACATCAATCTAAGCACAGGCGCTCATGCACTGATTAATGGACTGAGAGGTGATGCCCGAAATTATGCCTACCGTCCCACG
>JACRJN010000085.1 GCA_016235675.1 Candidatus Schekmanbacteria bacterium | reverse complement strand
TAGTCTATTTGTAATTGAGGGAAATATCGCGGGGTGGAGCAGTCAGGTAGCTCGTTGGGCTCATAACCCAAAGGTCGCTGGTTCGAATCCGGCCCCCGCTACCAAATAAAAAGGGGTTAGAATGAAAATTCTAACCCCTTTTGTACGTGTACATTCAATTGTCATTGCGAGGCAGCCTTATCGCCGAAGCAATCTCAGAAGCGTTAGGTGGAACCGAGATTGCTTCGCTCCGCTCGCAATGACAGATGTGTACATCTTTTAATGAAACGTTGTACTAGAAAACGATATTAGACTCTGTAACCGTGGCAGACCTGAAGGTCTGCGCTACGAATAATGATAATTAGTAAAATTGGTATGAGTAATTAATCAAACAGCTTAACCTTTCCATACACCCCGTCGTAACCAGGCTCAATCAGCAGATTTCCTTCCCGTAATCGCCTGATCCCTTCGATAATTTTCGGATTTGTAACCCTTCTCAACTCATCCAGATTTGAATCTAACAAAATATGAAACTCGTTGCCGCCTTGCCGGATTAATTTATAATATTCATCCAGCACTTTTTTGCATCCGGCATTTTTAAATCCCAGCGATTCTGCAACAATCTTATCCAAACCCACAATATTTTTATACGGGATGTCATCATACGCGGGATGTCTATCCGCCAAACTATCAATACGATTTAAAACCCCTGCGGTCAGCAGCTTATGGCATTTCGGGCAAAGCCCCCGCTGCCGCCTGGTTTCGTGGGGAGGAAGTTTGATGCCGCACTGGCGATGGCCATCATAATAATATTTACCTTCCTGCGGGAAAAATTCCAGAGTAGCCATAAATTTATTCCGATCTTTTTCCCGTATAATTCTGATAATTTCCCGGTAGCTTATTTCATCCTGAGGGATTTCAAAAATATTGGCCTCCCGCCCCACCAGCCTAGGGGAATGAGCATCGGAATTGGAAATTAAGGTGATATCATCCAGCGCGGATAAGCGCCGGTTCATAGCCGGATCGGAAGACAGGCCGGTTTCGATCGCCCGAATATCCGGGGCTGATTCCTCAAAACACTCCTCCAGGGAATCGAACCCGGAACAGGCACCGAATACGGAAAACCAGGGTGTCCAGGCATGAGCCGGAACCACCAGGGTATCCGGAGAAATATCTTTGACGGTTTGCAATATTTCTTTCGCGCTTTGCTTGAGAACAGGCCGCCCGTTTGAGGCAAGCTTTGCCCCCCTTAATCCAACCCTGTGGTTAAACTCATCCACCGCCGTCCAATCCGGCATAAATATCAACAAATGTACTTTTCTCAACCGCTTATTTTGATGATAGATACAACTGACTTCCGACACCGGCAAAAACCAAACCGATTGACCATAATTTTCTTTCAATTGGTAAAGGCCGTTTTTATGTGCCTCCAATTTTTCTTTCATATCGGAAAGCCAAAGGGGATGGGTAAAATCAGGGGCATTTACCAGGTTCAGCCCTTTAATAAAAGCCCAATGATTGATATTTTCCAGCGTAGATTGAGGGGAGGTGGACAGGGAATATTTGGAATGGATGTGAAAATCGGCTATATAGCGCATAGGCCACTTTGATTATAAGGCTCATGGCGATAAATTTATTTTTACCACGAAGCGCTACGTCCGCACACGAAGAATTACAAATGCTGTTTATGATATTTAATTAAAGTATTTATTTTTTTCTTCGTGATCTTCGTGTGCTTCGTGGTGAAAAAGTAGCGCAACCCCCAAAGGAGTTGCGCTATAAAGGTTCTATTCCGCGCTAACCGACTTGAGCGCTTTCGCCGCCTCTTCCGGCTCTACCACCCATTCATCGGGAATGTTATTAGCTTTGGCGCGGGCGATTTTTTCCGTCCGATCGATGGTGGTGTCTTGGCGGATTTCTTCGGCAAGCCGGGTTTTCTTATTTTGTTCTTCGACAAATTGGCGATATTCCGTCTCAACGACAATACCCTTTTCCATCAGAAATTTGATGAAATTGGTGACGTTGGAGGAAGCATAGCGCGCCACATAAATATTTTCCAGCAAAGCATTATGTAAATGATAAATTTTCTGCTCTAGTTGATGCACTGCGTTATTGAATTCGTTTCTCCTGACTGAAGGGGCCTTATCACCCTTAGCCATGCGCTGTAACTGATTACTCATCTAACCTCCTGTATTAGTTCTAATTAAAAACCGTTATAGGCAGCGGTAACTTTTGCCTGTAATTTGCCTTCCAGCATTCCCGCCTCAGGCATAATGCTGCCGTAAAAAGGATTGGCAATCTTTTGATTATTCTGCATCCAGGGACTTTCCGCCATGGGGCAGTAAAAAACAAAAATTTCGGTAGATTTCAAGCTGTCGGGAATACCTACCATTTCCAAATACTCAACAAACATGCGGCTTACGATTTTAAAACTTTTTCTGGCTTCCGACAGGTCGTTATCCGCAAGGCCGCGGGCGTTTTTCTTTATTTGCTCCAGCTTGCGGGCGGCTTCAGGCGGCAATTTATCCGCCACCAGATAACGAATTTCATGGGTTAATTTACCAAAAATCTGGGCTTTGGCGGCTAACCCCTCCGTCGAATCTTTAGCCATCAGAGCCTGAATCTCGAAGTAGGTTCGCAATAACTGCGGCATCTTGCCGTTATAGGTGTTGTTATCCAGTTCTAAAGCCGTTACCATACAAACAGAACTGATTACCAACAGATTACCTAACAAGATTAATAATGCCCCCCGACACTTTCCTCTCATAGGTCGCCCTCCTATTTAATTGTTTGTTTCGCAGTCTGCGGTATAAAAGGTAATTATAGCCTAATTTTTATTTTAAATAAAGCTTTTTTTATAGAGGACAAACCACAACACCCGTTGAAAACCCGCGTTGATGCTTTAAAATTTGACAAGCCTTGCCTGTTTCTATAAAATGTAGCTCCCTGGTAAAATTAGGGGAAATAAATTAATATGTTTATAATTACCTCTGAAGGCTTGAAAGTCTATTACGAGGTCAAAGGCGAGGGCCAGCCCTTGTTGCTGCTCCACGGTTGGGGGGCAAGCAGCTTTGGTATGCGTTCCCTGCTGGAGCATTTCAGCGCCCGCTTTAAGGTCTATGCCTTCGATTTGCCCGGTTTCGGACAAAGCGGAGAGCCTGTGCAAACCTGGGGCAGCCGGGAATATGCCGATTGTATCTTTCAAATCCGGCAAAAATTGGGTATCGGAAGAGCGCATTTAATGGCGCATTCTTTCGGGGGAAGGTTGGCTGTTATTTTGGCGGCGCAGCATCCGGAGTTAACGGATAAAGTGGTGCTTACCGGCAGCGCGGGGCTTGTTCCCCAGCGCGATCTGGGGTATTATGTTAAAATATATAGCGCGAAATTAGGCAAAGGGTTATTGGATTTAGCGGGAAATCCCGGTAAAAAACTGCACAGGAGGCTTTTATCCCGCTTGGGATCGGCGGACTATAAATCGGCATCGGTGCAGATGCGCGCGATATTAGCTAAAGTGGTTAATGAGGATTTAAGCGCATTTTTGCCTCAAATAAAAGCCCCGACCTTGTTGGTCTGGGGCGATCAGGACACCGCCACCCCATTGGAAATGGGACGGAAGATGAAACAAGCGATCCCCGCCAGCAAACTGGTTATTTTTTCAGGTCATGGGCATTTTGCATTTATAGAAAAAAGCGGGGAGTTCTGCCGGATTGTGGATGATTTCCTAATGTAGTTGCCCAATTCATTGGGCAGAAACAACCTGATAAATCAGGTAACTACATTCTTGAAAGGACCGCTTTTTGGAAGTCGATATAACAAAGATAAGAACATTAATCATTTTCAGCCTCATTCCCTGGCTGGTCGTCACGTACATCAAATCCCATCCCTGGGTGCATGTTTTACAACTGGAGGGGTACAAAAGCCCTGAATATTGGGATTGGCTGAAAAAAAACAGGCGCAAATTATTTCCGGCGCGCCACATAATCGAATGCGCCTTGATTTTGGCGGCGACGGTAACCGTCTGCTTCCTCCCCGCCGCCCATCCGACATTTTACGGTTTAATTGCCTTTTGGGCGCTGCTGCAAATATCGCAACTTATCAAACGGGCCGCCAGAACCAAAGCCAAAAAGCCGATGGTCTATACCAATCGCATTTTTCGTCTGTTAGCCGGCGTAAAGGTCATTATCTGTCTTGAAGCGTTATTTTTATTGGTGCTGTTTTTCCCCAAACCAACTGACGTAAATTGGTTTCAAAGGGATTTGGTCACCTGCGCCGGAATGTACTTTTTGCTGCAACTGATTACTTTTCTTGCTCCCTATAATGTTTATCTGGCTAATAAATTTGTCATGCCCCTGGAAAATTGCATTAAATGGCGCTACTTTCGGGAAGCAAAACAAATGGTCAGAAAACAAACGAATTTAAAGGTGCTGGCTATAACCGGCAGCTATGGTAAAACCAGCACTAAATTTTTTCTCCACGGCATGATGAGCACCGGTTTTCCCACTTTGATGACTCCGGAAAGCTATAACACCCCGATGGGGGTAACCAAGATCATTCGGGGGGAATTAAAAAGCTATCATCAATTCTTTGTGGTAGAAATGGGGGCGCGTTACACCGGGGATATTGCCGAACTCTGCCGCCTGACCCCTCCTATTATGGGAATTTTAACCGCCATCGGCCCTCACCATTTGGACACTTTCGGCAACCTGGAAACGATAATCAAAACCAAAGGCGAATTATTGAAAGCCCTGCCGCCGGAAGGAGTGGCGGTAATCAATCAGGACGATCCCAATATTGTCCCGCTTGCGCTTAATCTGGCCTGCCAATGTCTGCGTTACGGTATCGGAGCCTCCGCCGAAAAAAATGTTTGGGGTCAAGACATAAGCTGCGGGCCGGAGGGCACCGGCTTTACTTTGTATACCAAGGGTGGTGAAAACATTGTTTTGCGCACGCAACTATTAGGCGAACATAACGTCTACAATATCCTGGCCGCCGCCTGTGCCGCCATTTACTGGCAAGTGCCGCTCAACAACATCGCACGTTCCGTAGCCCGCTTGCAGCCGGTTCCCCATCGTTTACAGCTATTGCGGGGCGAGGGCGGGGTCTTTATCATCGATGATGCCTTCAATTCCAATCCGGTAGGGGCGGCGGCGGCGCTGAATGTTTTGAAAAGCTTCGACAGCGGACGCAAAATACTGATCACCCCCGGAATGGTGGAATTGGGCGACACGGAATCCGCCCAAAACAAGCAATTCGGAAACCAGGCTGCTTCTGCCTGCGATTATGTGATACTGGTAGGCCCTAAACGCACTGTCCCAATTGCCGAAGGTCTGGCGGAGGCAAATTTTCCTTCCGATCAAATCTTTGTAGTCAAAGATTTAACCGCCGCCCGTAAGATTATGAACAGCCTGGTAAAAAGCGGGGATGTGGTTTTATTTGAAAATGATTTACCGGATCATTATAATGAATAATCCGGTAAAATAATCACACGGAGACACAAAGATAAAAATATGAGAGTGTTCACCTAAAGATAGATATTTATATATTTAAAAACGTAGTCCCGTGGCTTCAGCCACGTATTTTCAGCCCCTTAGGGCTGCAAAAAAGGTGTGTTCGTATGGAACGCGCCGAAAGTATTGAGAGTCATAATTGCAGGGCTAACGCCCTGAAGTTCAGCCCTGAAGGGCT
>JACRJN010000084.1 GCA_016235675.1 Candidatus Schekmanbacteria bacterium | reverse complement strand
AATTGTAATTTCCATAAAGAATTTAATCTTTTGACAATATGTCGTGTTCGAATAATTACTTAAGGTTAGATTCAATTTGAAAATCTCCCCAACCCCTCTTTGCCAAAGAGGGAAAAGTTATTTACGGATATATTCTAAGTAACTTCAAAAAAGTTACTTGTAAATTTGAGCCCGGACACGCCGGGGGTAACGCTGGTTTCAAAAACACACCATATCCGTCCCCGAATGCTTTTATCGGGGATAAAGACATTCGGGGATGACATTTGAGGGCATTTTTTAATTTATCAACAGTTCCGACACAGCCTCTTGAATACAATGGGCAACATTGTAAACTGTTTTCTTAATTTTCACAAGATAAAATATTTGGCGGCGTAGAAATGTAGAGACTTGAGCAATAAATCTGTTCCGGCTGAAAAACGTCATTGCGAGGCAGCCTTACCGCCGAAGCAATCTCCAGACGCACGGGTGGAGATTGCTTCGCTCCGCTCGCAATGACATTTCGGGTCTCTGATTGAGAACGCTACCAAATATTTTCGCTCAGCGTTTAGGTGTTGATGCTTCAGGAAGCGATCAGGAAATCGCCTTGCGTCTATGCAATTTTGTCGACACCGATTTTAACCGAAAATTCGACCAAATCTTCATGGCATAAAGCCATGCAATAACGACTCACAAACCGGTAAATTTTCTCAGCTATAATTCAAGCCTTTCCAAATAAACATACCTTTAATCTCAGCCTAAAGGCTGAAAATGCGTGGCTAAGCTACGGGACTACGTTTTTTATTAATTCTTCGAAGCATCTGCCGTGTCGGGGATAAACCCCAATGCTGCTGCCCCCCTGCAATTCAATTCAAATAAATCGAAACCACATTGGATGTCGCCGACTGGTTGCCTTCCTCGTCCAGGGTGCGGATGGCGAAATAGTAGGTTTTGCCCGGCTTTAGCCCGCCGATTACAAATTTCTGCATCTGGCTGTATTCGACCGGCGCCGGTTCGCTGTTCACATGGCTGGCTTGCAGCCAGGTCAATTCCGAGCTGATGGTATTGGTCGAGTATTTGATTTGATAGCGGTCGGCTTTCCCTTTGGAATCATCATCGCCCGGAGCCGTCCAATCCAATATTACCTTGCCGTCGATATACAGCGCCTCCAAATCGGTAATGGCGCGGGGAGGGGTGGTATCCGGTTTAGGATGAGTCAGTTCATACAGAAATTTCTGCGGATAGCGGTTGATCCAGCCGTGAACTTTAGTGCGCGAACCGGGAAAGTGCGCCGCGGCATAAGAGATGGGGGAGCGCTTTTCCACCGGCACCGGCACCGGGTCTTCCTGCCAGTAAAAAACCGCGTCCTTGAAAATGGTGCGGGCAAAGCTCTGATACTCCGGCCGGCCGGTAATCCAATAGGCATAGGAGAGGGCGTTGCAGACCATAAAATTATAGCCGGGAGCGGTGGAGGTTTTAAGCCCGGTCTGTACGTTCATGCTATAGGGAAGCATGTAGTTGATATAATATTGTTTAGTCTCTTTGGTGACCGAGTCCTGCACCTCGTGCATTTTCCCTTCCATATAACCGCGTTTGACCAGAAATTCCAAAATTTTGAGGAGATCATCCTGCAAGGTTTCGTCATGAATAAATTGATCCAACTCGATCAACGGTTCCAGCACCAGTACCAACTGGTAGATGTTGACATCCCGCGGGTCACCGGTGTAACCGTCGGGGTGGATGAAAGGCCGTGTCCGTTCATGGTAAATCTTTTTAGCCTGTTCCAGATATTTTTTAGCGCCGGTAAGCCGGTATAATTCAAGCAGATTTTCGATGCTCCACCCCTGAATACGCAATTCCGGACTGCCGGGGCGCTCGTCTCCGAAATCATGCGTCCAATAGTAAATAAGGGACTCGCCTGCCGCTAAGGCCACTTCTTTGCTCTGTTGATTTCCCGTCAGATAGTGATAGAGCAGCACCCCCTTGATCCAGGTGTGGCTGGGGTTAGGCTCCCAGGGCTCCGGCCAGCGCTCGTGACTGCCGAACTCGTTCCAGGCGAAATTGGCCAGCCAGGGACTGCCGGTTTTGCTGTGGTATTGATCGACGTCGATGCGATGGCGCGCCATCTCATCCCCCAAATCGAAAAAGCCGTAATCGCCGCTGCGTACAAAATTCAGCAGCATCCCGTAAGGCCAGTCATAGTGACCGGAACAATAAGCCCCGTCGCCGCGCTCGCCGCCCCAGGGCAGATCGCCGAAATCCATCCAGCCGTACCAGTCCAGCCCTTCCCCGCGCGCCTTGCGTTCGGTATAAATGGTGGTGGGCAGGATTTCATCGTGCTGGATTTCCGAGGACTTGATGTCGAATTTGCAGCGCTGCATTTTTTCATAACGCGCTAAGGCTTCGTCCAGCAATTTATCGCCGGTGTTGATACCGGCGGGAACTATCCAACCCATGGCTTTACTTTCGGCAAACCATTGGGGAGAGGGTAACGCCATGATTGGATGGGTGAAAGCCGTATGCAATTCTTCGGCGTACAGGTCTTTTTTGGCCGGCTGGTAAAAGCGCAGCAGCATTTCATAGGTTTTGTGCGTGCCGCCGCGCATCAGATACGAATTGACCTCGGCATCCGGCGGCCATTTTTCACCCTGCGGCCAGAGGTGGACAACCATCTGATTATCCTTCAACTCCAGCGCTTTGGGGAAATTCTGCCAGAAATGGCGTACCAAAAGAGTACAGCCTGTGGTTTTGCCCTTCACGTCCAGCAAGCCTTCAGCCATATGTCCGTTATCCACCTGGGTGCTGTTCTTTTTGGTGAAGTAGAGAAAATTTTCGTCCTCATTTTCCGGCTTGATTAGGGAATGGCGCTGGAACAGGAAATAGCGGTCATTGGGCTGGAAAATACCCTCATAATTGTTAACCGTGACCCCGGATGCGGTTTCGATGTTAACGGGGAAGGTCAGATAAAGGGAGTTGAAAAGGAAGCTATCGCTTTGATCGTCCTCGTGGCGGAAACCATAGCGCCCGTTATTTTCAAAGCTGAAAAATATCCGGATGTAGTCTTTATCGTTGTAAGCCTGAATTCTGACGGTATAATTAGCGGCATGGGGCTTGAACAATTCGCCGTTGGCCGCACGCAGGCGCCCGCGAATCAGGATTACCGCCCGCTGTATGCCCTGTTCCTCAATCTTCACCTCCTGCGGCGGTTCCAATATTGCCTGGAAGGGTTTATTTTTTTCATCCAGCAGGGTGATCCCGCCCTGACATCCGAGGGGGACTATTTCCTGTTCGCCGTCAACTGTTTTGATCAGTACCTGATCCAGGATATTGAATTTGGTTTTATTTACTATAAATTGGATAGCCCCGGTAGCGACAGTAATGTTATCCTTATCGTCCCTGATTTGGAGATTGGTTTTGGGATAGTTGGGAAATTGGGTTTGCTCCAGGTAATAATCCCGCTGAGTATTTTCCTCCAGGGAGGCTTGGAAATCCAGCAAAACCCAGCGTAAACTTCCGTCCGGCCAGACCGCCTGCGGGGTAAACTGGGCAGGGATCACCTGTCCCTTGTCATCCACCAGCCGCAAGGGGATTTCCTTGTTATCCTTATTGATGAAGATGCGCCCCTCCGGCAGAGGTACCCCCGATGTAATCGGCTCATTGTAACGGTTTACCCCGGCGCGTTCTTTCAGATTGAGCTTGATTCGCAGATCGGCGGTGGCGGATTTGGTGTCGGAACTGTGCAGCTTTGAGACCGGCCAGATCAGGCAGAGGATCAGAAGGGCGGTCAGGAAGCGTAAGAATTTATGGTTCATTTTTGCAAAACCTCATATCTTTCTTTAATCACCCGCCGGAATTCGGCGCGGATGGAATGCCAATCCAGTACATCCACCATAAAGGGCAAATCTGATTCGGAAAAAGCGGTTTTAAGCCCTTCCAGTTTTCGCCAATCAAGGGGTACCGCTCCAGTCACTACTAAATCGAGATCGGAATATTTTTTAGCCCTGCCGTTTACACGGGAGCCGAAGGCCCATACCTCGTATCCCGGTATCTGGGCGGACAAGATACGTTTGATTTGGTCCAGATATTTAGCTTCTATATCAATCATTGAGAGCTTCCAGTTGCGCAAGCAGGTATTTGGCATCATCCAGAAAAGGAACGGCGGCTTTAGCTTTACCTACCGTATCCGCCTTGACCTGATCATACGTATGCACGGTTAAATTTCTGGCCGCGCTATATTCAAACCAGGCAAGCGGGTTTTTGATCAGACCATATCTTGCGGCCATACGGAATAAATCCTTACGGGTACGCGGTTCGGCGTCTTCCGGGGATTTATTCAAAGCTATCCAGCGCTGTAAAAATTTCCAGCATAACTCATAACAAAACTCAAAATTCTGAATAATCCCCGCCTTAACCACATCCTGCAAATCTTCATCAAAAGCCTCCATTTTCCCTGGGGTGGCGACTTGCAGGGCACTTTCCAGGCAAGCGAGGGCTTTTTTCAAACTGCTCAAATCCAGAGCCATGTTTAACTCCATTTTTGTGTCGGGTGGGCACAGGCCACCCGACGGCGTAAACTTCACAAATTCCTGGTCTTCAGCTAAATTATGTAGCGTTGGGGTTTATCCCCAACATGCAGACACACGGGCGTTGGAAGCGGGGGATGAACCCCCGCGCTACTAATATGTGGTGTAAAATCCTTAAGTGAACTGTATTGACCCTACGGTGTAAACTCCACAAACTCCTGCCCCTCAGACTGATTGGGCATGAAGATAAAATACTTGCGTCCGGGGAATTCCTGCGCCAGTTTGTAGTTGTATTTACCCAGGTTGCGGGCGTAGACAATCTCATTATCAATTTGCAAAGAATTTTGCATGAATCCCTGGGGGAAATCGTTGTCGGATAAAAATACCAGGGCGTTTTTCAATCCCTGCTGCTGAACCAAAGCGTGAACGTTGGGTTGATAGCTTCCGGGCGGGTTAAGGTAGCCCTTCAGATTCAAACCGAAATTGATCAGCAGGAATAAGACCAAAAGCAGACTGATGCGTTGCCGGTCAAGCCCCCGGTTCTCCATAACGACCGGGAATAAGAGCAGGCCGCGGGCGCTCAAGATTATGAATATCGGTGTCAGCGCTAACAGAGAATTTGAGAAATTGGCTTCATTGGGATAATAAAGGCTATAGGCAAGCAGGAGGCTGAAAAAACACCACATGAGCCGCGTGTCCCAGGTTTTGCGTCCTTTAGTCCAGAGGGCGGCGGTGAAGATAAAGACCAGGGCGGGCATAAAGTGTCCGATCAATTGAAAATTGATTTGCTTGAGCCGGCAGGAGAGATGAAACAGATTAGGGATTAAGGGTTTGATTAATTGATGGAAACGGGCCAGATAGGTTTGGTTATAGCCGAAAACTAACGGTTGACCGCTAAGTATTTGATTATAAGATGTCAGGGCGATGATTCCGATGGACAACCCGGAAACCAGGCAGATGATTTCATTTAAAAACGAGCGATTCTCTTTGATAGTCTGGATGATTAGATGGGGAAGCAGCGGCAGCAGGGCAAAAACGGTGATCTGCGGGTTGATCAAAAAACTCATTCCCCAGGACAACCCCGCTCCCGCTGCCGCAAGAAAGGCACGCGGTCGGTCGGTCATTTTATGGTAGAAAAATAATCCCAGGGTGAGAAAAAGAGCGGTAGCCGGATGGCTCAATCCGCTGGCAGCGGGTTTGATCATGGCCGGGGACAGCGCTAAAAGCAGGGCGGAAAGCGTGGCCGTGCTTTCATCATAGAGGCGCGCGGTCAGATGATATATCAACAATACGTTGAAAAAACAGAGCAACGGGTTTAACAGCCAGTAGGCGTTAAATATCAGACCAAAACCCAGCAGTAGGGGATACCCGGGGGTGAATTGCCCCAACCAGGTATCTTCGTTGGAGATGAAGGGGAACTGGAAAAATTCCTTGCTATAGTTGATAGGGAGGGATAATTGCCCTTGCCGGTAGATTTTAGCCTGGAAGATTTGGGCGACAGCCTCCGGGGTATATAAGACATAATGCTGCTTCTGAAGGTAAGGGAGAAGCGCCAAAAAGAAGGCTATCGCGGCTAAAATATAAGGTACCGGTCGATAGTGTCCGATTTTAATCAGATTATTTAAATTTATCTGCTTTAAAAATCCGCTGGCGGGGAAATAATTAACCAAAAGGGGCAGCCAGCAAAAAAGGCTGATTAGTTGGGTAAATAAAAGCGGGAGGGTGAAAAGGCCGGCATAAAAAAGACGATGAGTTTTTAAGGCCACGGCTTCGGTCATCAAATCATAAATAAATTGGTGAATGGAAGCCGGAGCGCTCATAGGCTGAAGGAATCTGAAAGACTGCCACCAATAGCTGAAATGCTCCACCGGGAAGATGCCAAGCAGAAAAAGTAAAAGCAAAAGGGCGATGTAGACACTGCGCCAGGTGATTTTTAAAAAATAGCGATAATTCAGCCGGCGCTTTAAAAAATTCCAAACAGGAAGATAGTCTTTTAACAAGGTAAAAATCAGAAAAACGGCGATACAAAGTAATAAGGTGGCGGCGCTTGCGATTATCGCCAGCCAATATTTGCGTTTAAATATGCCTAATTGCCCGCCGGTTAAAATCCAGGATTGACCGGTTTCCGGAGAGGCAATATAAAACTTTCCCTTATGATAGGCAATTTCCCAAAAAATGTTAAAGGTCAGCGAATGCAGACTGGCGCGCCAATGAGAGTACATTACACTTGCCTGGAGCCAGTACCAGCCCCAAAGAATAGCGGCGCTGATAATCCCGACAAGCAGTAATCTTAGGGCGTTAACATGAATCCAGCGGGATAGATTTGGTTGCTGATGCTCGTTTGTGTTCATAATGAATTTTTATTTCGGCTTGTCTCCAAGCCGAAACACGCACGTGGGACTTTCGTCAAGGAAAAGTTTGACTTTCCCTTGAGCATTATATATCATAGTTTCGTTTAAAGGCAATACCGTTCACTTAAGACGTAGCGCAGGGCTTTAGCCCTGCTTTCGGGGTAGCTTTGGCGGGAACGAAGGAGCAGACCTAAAGGTCTGCGCTACGTTAAGTGAACAGTATTTCGTTTAAAGGTGACTAATTCCTAATATCTATAGGAAGGAATAGTTGTTGATGCCCAAGGGAGTAAAAGAAAGCATTAAAAATATTTTGCGTTTTGCTATCGACTGTCCTCATTACTGGCTGCCGTATAAATTTTTAAGCGGAAAGGCCATGCGTCCCCTAAGTGTCGATTGGGAGTTGACTTTCCGCTGTAACTTAGCCTGCCGCATCTGTCCTCAGGAGCTTTATAAGGCGCAAACCGGCAAGCGCCAGGCCAGTGACGAAGAATTGAATATCGATGAAATGCGGGCGGTGGTTGATGATTTAGCGCAAATGAAAGTCGGAGTAATTACTTTAACCGGCGGAGAGCCTTTTTTACATCCCCAGGCTTTGGAGCTTATCTCATATATCAAAGAGAAAAAAATCGCCTGCAATATCTTAACCAACGGTGGGGTTATCACCGAAAAGATTGCCCGGCATGTCGTAGAATCGAAAGTGGATGCAATCACCTTTTCCCTGGATGGCCCGCGGGAAGTACATGACGATACAAGAGGACGACCGGGCAGCTTCGATAAGCTGCAACAAGCGGTTTCATTGATACAGGAAAGTAAAAAGAAGTTGTGCGCCAATCGCCCGAATTTAGCCTTTAATTGCACTATTTCCGCCCTCAATCAGAGTTGTTTTGCCCAAATATTGGGGGTTGGCTGCCGATTACAAGTACCGACTATCAATTTCGCTTATTTGTTCTTTACCAATCGGGAAGCCGTCAAAAATACCCAAAAATTGATAGAACTGCAAAATGCTAAAGAAGAAGATCAAATCCTTCCTGGTTATTTAAAATCGATTGATGTTAAAATATTGCAGGAACAATTAAATATCTTACAAGATAAATCCGGACAGCAAAAACAAAATATTAATATTCTTCCTCATTTAAAAGGCGAAGAGTTATTTAAATATTTTAACCAAGATTCCTATTCATATTGTAATAAATGTTTTGTCCCATGGTATACCAGCCGCATCAATCCCTATGGCATGGTTTATCCTTGTTCTATCGACAATAAAATCGGTAATGTGCGGAAAACCCCTTTTCCCCAATTATGGAATAGCCAGGCTTATTGTAATTTCCGCCGCAAGTTGAAAGACATCGGGCTTTTCCCTAAATGTAATAAATGTTGTATGTTAAACAATAGGTTATGGAATTTATTGCCCTAGCCTAATTATGGATTTTTATGAAAACCTGGGAATCTTCTAAAAATAAACCCGATAAATCAGAGATACCACCGTATAAATTTAAATCCGGTCTGCCGCGGCAGACAAACCATATCTCTGCAAATAAGAGCGGATTCATTAAGAGTACTCTATCAAGTTGTATCGGAGTATTCACCGATATTGTCGAGCCGTTTTATTGGCAGATTGCTAATAAATTGAAATTGACGGAAAACTCCCGGTTTTTAAACATCCTGTCCTTATTGAAAAGACATTATATATTAGTTGTAACAGTATTGATGGGATATTTTTTGGCTAAAGGGATTTTTATTTACCCCGCCCGTTATATTGTAATCTTTTCCTTTGCCCCGGTTTTCGGGATTTTGGCTTTTACCAAACCGATTGTCGGTTTGATCTTGTATATGGTTGCCGTTTTGGGGCAGATTCAGGACGCTGTTTGGAATTTCCCTAAGTTTTATATGGGGAATCCGCTGCTGATAATAGTTTATGGCGGGATGATATTAAATGCCATTTTATTAAAAGAGACAAAATTAGAATATGTCCATGATTCCTTGAATTTTCCTGCCGTCGGATTATGGCTCATGTCTTTTTTGCACGTTACTTTCGAACTTTCCCAGGCTTATCAAACCGCCGTCCAGGAATCTTGTATGCTGGCATATTTTATTTGTTTGCATGTTATTTGCAGTAAAAAGCAAAATTTTCGTTATGTTTTATTCACCTTGGCCGGTATCTTTATTTTTTATGCCTATCAAACTATGCGGAAAGCAGCCTATTACGGTTTGGGGACGGATTACACCGTTACCTCCGAAATAGCCGGACGGATGGAGGACAATAATGAATTAGCCGCCTGTTTGAATATGGCTTTGCCGCTTATCTATGTTGCATCTGTAATCATTCCTCCAAAAAACAAAAAAAATCTAATATTAAAATTCGGTTTTTTAGCCGCGTTTATATTTACTATGGTTGCCGTTATTTATACCCGCTCACGCGGCGGCTATCTTACCCTGGGCGCAGTATTTACTATTTTGTCTTATAAATTCTTTTTAAAGACATCGAAAAACAGAATAACTTCTATCTTGTTATTATGCTTTATATTAACAGGCACCTATGTTTTTTATTTTGAGAAAATTAATGCTCGTATTCAAGAGACTGTTAATTGGGAAACCGATTCATCGGCGCACAATAGAATTCTCTCGTTGGCGACAGGTATCGAAATGATGAAAGCCCATCCCTTAACCGGTGTGGGGTTGGGGAAAGCTATGCCGAATTTTGTAGCCTATTGTCCGCAAATTCTCGAAATGCCGACCAGCCTTTTTGGTGATGAAAAAATCCGAATACATCATCCCAAACATGCGTTGGTTATTCATAATGCTTACGCCCAGGTTCTGGGAGAAACAGGATTGCCCGGCATAATCCTTTATTTATCCCTGGTGGCGGGTGCGGTTTATAAAATGCGTCGTTTGCGTAAAGTTCTCCCGAAAACAGAAGATAATGAATGGGTTATCCCTGTAACACATGCCTTGGAATGTTCTTTTATAGCGTTTATGATTAGTTCCTTTTTCCTCAGCAATGCTCAATTGGAATTTATGTATGTGCTGGCAGCTTGTTGCGCTTCTCTGTATTATCTACAAATCGGAAAAGATAGAATTCAAAATAATAAATTAAACTTAATAATGATTGCTTTGGTTGTAACCTTTACAATTCATTGGGTTTATTTAACCGTTGGACTCAGGGTTGGTATAATTAAAATGTAATTGTTTACCGTGAATTAGCCGGCAGACAATCTTGATTTATTCTTTAATAATTATTGATGGTCTCGTAAAAAGTCAAAGAATGCACTTTCCTGTCATTCCCGTGAAACTTGTCCTCGTGAAAACGGGGAACGGGAATCCAGTTCCCCATTTTCATGAGGACATGCTTTTCAGATAGTTAAAACCAAGCTGGATTCCCACTTTCGTGGGAATGACAACTTTTTACGAGACCATCATTATTGGAAAATTTAAGAATGACGGGGAAAAAAAGGATTCTCTTTTTAGTGGATGATTTTTCCAAGGGAGGGACGGCACGGGTTGTAGAAACAATAATTAAAGGTCTGGATAAGGAGTATATCCCGATATTAGCTTGTTTGGACGCCTCCGGGAAGTTGGGAGCAGATTTACAACAAAGAAGCGTAACGGTTTTTTGTCTGGATCGGAAACCGGGATGGGATTATGCTTTGATTTTTCGTCTGGCGCGTATTATGAAAGATCAGAAAATCGCTCTATTGCATACACATCAATATACCGCTTATTTTTATGGTTCTCTTGCGGCAATTCTGGCCGGATTTGTTCCGATAATCTTTACCGAACACGGGCGGCATTTTCCGGATGTGCGCAAGCCTTTACAAGTCTTGACCAATAAAATTCTGCTTCCCTTGACTGCTGCTGTTACGGCAGTGTCCGAGGCGGTTAAGGTTAGTTTGATAAACTATGAAGGAATCCCTGCCAAACGAATTGAGATTCTTATTAATGGGATCGACCCCCAACCGTATGAGAAAACCTTTGACACTTTAAAATTGCGCCAAGAATTAAGTGTCGAACCCTCTTGTTTTTTATTGGGGATGGTGGCCAGACTAGGCGAAGAAAAGGATCACGGCACATTGCTGCGGGCTATGGTCCTAATCAGCCGAAAAATTCCGGCGGTGCGTTTATTAATTATCGGCGACGGGCCTAAAAAAGATGAATTAAAGAAAATTTGTCTGGAAATCGGGATAGAACATCTGGTAATATTTACCGGAAATCGCAGCGATATTCCTTGTTTACTGGCGGCGCTGGATTTGTCGATCCTGTCTTCTTTCTATGAAGGGACATCGATTACCCTTCTGGAGGCGATGTTTTCCGGGAAAGCGACGGTGGTAAGCCGGGTCGGGGGGAATCCATATATCGTGCAGGACGGCGTTACCGGTTTATTGTTTAATCCCGGCGATGAACATGATCTGGCGCAAAAGATAATGCTGTTGCTGGAAAACGAGCCGACGAGGAAGCGGATGGGGGAAGAAGGACGAAAATTAGCTTACAGATTATACACCCAAAGCCGAATGGTACGGGAGTATGAGCGGTTGTATAAAAGTATTATCGATAAAAAATAAGGTAGTTGCAAAAGTCCCCCGAAGTGTCATTCCCGCAACGATTTTGAGCGGGAATCTGGTTTTTACTGCTTGAAAAACCATATCCCCGATAAAAACGTTCGGGGATGACAGATACTTTTGCAACTACCTCAAATAAGAATTAAAAATGGCAAACCAGGAATATTGGGATAATTTATGGCAGGATTCTCCACTGTTGGAAGCAGTAACCGAAAATGAACTAAATGAGTATCTTTGTCCGGAAATAACACGTTGCATAAAAAATTATTGTCTTTCCCAAAAAGTCAGATTTTTAGAAGCCGGTTGTGGTTTGGGGGTATATAATTTTTTTGTGGAAAAAAATCCGGCTATCGGTTTTTCACTGGGAGCAGACAAAAGTAATTGTTTATGGGCGGTTCAGGAGTTCCGGCGTAATAAAAATTTCCGCAGTAAATTTGTACAAGCCGATGTTACTCATTTACCCCTAAAAGATAATAGTTTTGATTTTATAACCAGTTTAGGGGTAGTTGAGCATTTTGAAAAACCGGTTGAGTTGCTTTTAGAGCTAAAGCGGTTACTGGCGCCGGGAGGAATATTATTTATCGATACCCCCAATGAAAGCCTGTGGAGCGCCTTTAATCGTTGTTTCCCTATAGAGGAAAATGAGGATTATTATACCCCGCAGCAGTTGGCGCAATTTTTAAAGGACGCCGAGTTTGAAATTCTGGAAGCCTACAGCCGGGGTTTCAGCAATGCGGTCATGACCCCTCTTTATACTATATACGATTTTAACCCGCATTCTGTTGCTTCCAGATGTTACCATTTTTTATTACAAGGGTTAAAGCGGTTGATTACGCCGTTGGATAAGCGGCTGGATAAAAAGTACGGTTTTTATAGTATTGTCATTGCCCGTAAAGCGGATTAAATTAAAAATTAGAGAAGACAGGAGTCAGGAGTCAGAATAAGTCAAGGACTTGGAATTTTCAAACCTAGCGTTTCTGGATCGCGATAAACACCCCCACCCCCTCCCTCCCCCCGCACGGGGGAGGGGGAAAACTTCCCTCCGCCCTTGCGGGGGAGGGTTAGGGTGGGGGGTATCAATATCTTCTAAGTCCCTCAGATTGGATAAATTATTCTGGCTTCTGACTTCTGTCTCCTGCATTCTATTTTATTTTGCATGAAAATTCTTACAGACTATCTCATAACCGAAAATCAATGTCCCCTCTGGGAAGAAAATACTCAAAATATTGATGACATCCCCTTTTGGGGCGATAAATACGCTTTTTCCCAGCATCATTGGATGAAAACTTTACGCCTGTTTTGGCAGCGTAAAGACTATGACTTGATTATTACCGGGCATTTTCGCGGCAGTCTTTTATACGCCTGGCTGCAATGGATTTTCCCTTGGCATAAGCGCCCGCAATTAATGCTGGATTTTATGCTGGATGAAAAACAGCCGAGTTTGATTTGGCAAATCAAACGTCAGATTCAAAAGCGTTTGCTCCAAAAGGTTGACCGGATTTTAATCTTTTCCCGGCAGGAATTGGAAGAGTATTCCAGGCTTTTGGACATACCGCAAAATAAATTTCAATTTGTTTATTATCACACTAATATTATCGAACCTCATTTGGTTTCTAGGCATGGGGGGTATATTTTCGCGGCCGGAAACGCCGGCCGGGATTATGCTACCTTATTGAAAGCCCTCGAAGGGACTGATATACCGACGATCATAGTAACTTCACCTGCCAATCTGGCCGGATTAAAGACACCGCCGTCAGTTAAAGTATTTTATAACATCCCGTATGATAAGTATTTGGAATTATTAAACAATGCCAGGATTGTAGTTGTCCCACTGCATAAGCGGGTACGTTCGGTAGGTATGGTCGTTATGATGGAAGGAATGGCGTTGGGTAAACCGGTAGTGGTGAGTTGTGCCTGCTCGTTGAAAGAGTATATCGAGGACGGCAAAAACGGCTTTATGGTGGAAGTGAACGATGCGACCGCGCTAAGAGAAAAGATATTTTATCTGCTTGACAATCCCCAAGAGGCGGCTAGAATTGGTACACAGGCGCTGGAGGACATTAAAAACCGCTGGACTTTTAATCATTACGTGTCGGAGGTATTGAAAATCGCCCGGGAGATGGTAGATATTAATTTATGCGGTATTAAATGATCCCCGTATTCAAGTTTGTAGTCCCAGCCCTTCAGGGCTGAATTTCCAGGGCTAAAGCCCTGGCACTACGGGCTACGGCAAAACCGATGAGGTATTAAATGATCCCTGTATTCAAGCCCAGTTATGGGCAGGAAGAGCTTGACAGCCTAAAGGAGATTTTTACCGGCGGCTGGATTGGCCTTGGCCCTAAAACCAAGGAATTTGAGGAAAAATTCTCCCAATATATCGGCACCCGATATGCGGTGGGTTTAAACTCCGGAACGGCGGCGCTGCATTTGGCCTTGAAAGTGGCGGACGTGGAAGGGGGCGAGGTGATCACTACTCCGTTGACCTTTGTTTCCACCAATCATGCTGTTTTATATAACCATGCCGTTCCGGTTTTCGCCGACATTGAAGAGGACACCCTGAATATCGACGTGAACGAAATCGCTAAGTTGATTACTCCCAAGACCAAGGCGATTTTGGTAGTGCATTACGGCGGTCACCCCTGCGACATGGATCCGATTTTAGCATTGGCTGCCGCCCACAATCTTAAGGTAATCGAGGATTGCGCCCATGCCTGCGGTTCCCGTTATAAGGGCAAAAGGGTCGGAGGCTTGGGTGCGGCCGGATGTTTTAGCTTTCATGCGGTAAAGAATCTGGCTTGCGGCGAGGGAGGGATGCTGACCATAAATAACGGCGATTGGTATAAGCGTTTAAATCAATTACGCTGGCTGGGTATCGACAAAGGCACCTGGGATCGCAGCGGGGATGGTCGTTTCTATCATTGGTATTATCAGGTGAACGAGGTAGGCTATAAGGCGCATTTAAGCGATATACCCTCGGCCTTGGGACTGGTTCAGTTGAAGAAGCTTGAGGTAATGAATAATCGCCGGCGGGAGATTGTAGCCCGATATAATCAGGCGCTGGTAAATTTACCCTGGCTGCAAAGGCCGGTGGAAAAGGATTATGCTTATAGCGCCTGCCATAATTACGTGGTGAAGGTCAAAGATCGGGACGGGTTTATCGATTACCTGTCGGGCAGGGAAATTTCCACCGGAGTACACTATTACCCCAATCATCTTTATCCGGTTTACAAACCTTTTTACCGCCCGTTACCGATAGCGGAAAGGGTGGCGCAAAGGATTGTCACGCTGCCGCTTTACCCGGATCTGAGTGATGAACAGGTCACTTATATTATTGAAACTATTAAAAGTTTTAAGCCGGGAGCCTAAAATAGTTTGTGTAACACTTTACAATTTAAAATCTTAACATGGCAATACTAAATATACTTACCTACCCTAATCCCATATTGCGCCGTACCTGTGAAAAGGTAGACAAAATCGGCCAGATCGAACGGGAACTGATCGCCAACCTGATCGAAACCATGTTTGCCGCTCCGGGCGCCGGGCTGGCTGCATCGCAAGTCGGGGTACCGGTGCGAATAATGGTAGTCAATCTTTCCGATGAACAGCATCCCGGCCAGGCCCTGGCTCTGATTAATCCGCAGATACTGGAGCAAGACGGAGAAATGCTGGTCGCTGAGGAAGGGTGTTTAAGCATCCCCGATTACCTGAGCGACGTTAAACGCTACAGCTATATTCGTTTACGTTATAGCGATGCGGAGGGTAACCTGCTGGAAATAGAAGGGCGTGATTATTTGGCCCGCGTCTTTCAGCATGAGATAGACCATTTAAACGGTACTCTTTTCATCGATCACCTGGGACGGATCAAACGCGACTTGGTTAAACGCCGCCTGATGAAAAAGGCTAAGACCGGATAAACAGGGATTATACCTAAGATGCTCATTATATCGTTTTCTAGTGTACCGTTCCATAAATAATATAGCACGTTTAATGTCATTACGAGGCAGCCTTACCGCCGAAGCAATCTCAGGTGCTACAATAAAATCGAGATTGCTTCGCTTAAGCTCGCAATGACAGGTTCTGTACATCATTATTTATGGAACACTCTACTAGTTGACAAGACACACTTTCATCCCCGATAAAAGCATTCGGGGACGGATATGGTTTTTCAAGCTGTCATCCCCGAATGAAGTTATCGGGGATAAAACCAGATTCCCGATAAAGACGTTCGGGAATGACAGTTTGCCATATCAACTAGTATAACCTGAGTTCGGGATAATAAATGTAGTCCCGTGGCTTTAGCCACGCATTTTCAGCCTTAGGCTGAGACTAAAGACATGTTCAGTCCGAAAGGTGTGAATTAATTTGAGAAGATTT
>JACRJN010000005.1 GCA_016235675.1 Candidatus Schekmanbacteria bacterium | reverse complement strand
TTAGGCTGAGACTAAAGACATGTTCAGTCCGAAAGGTGTGAATTAATTTGAGAAGATTTAACCACTTGTGAGTCGTTATTGCATGGCTTTGCCATGAAAATCAGCCCTAAAGGGCTGGGACTACGATTTATCTTATCCCGATAACTCAGGTTAATACCAATTTGCGTTCAAAACTGTAGTTAACCTGAGTTATCAGGTTTTTTCTGCCCAATGAATTGGGCAACTACATGTGTAAGGAACTGAACATGTTCAATCTGGAAGAAAGAACCCCCTGGGATAATATCAAGCTGACCGGTACCTTTGGTTTTTTGGGTGGGTATACGGCTATTCTATCCCTTTTATTACTGGGAATATTTGTCAATAGCATGACCATTAATGCCACCAACAGCGGACTGGCCTTAGCCCGACAGGATTTAAAGTATTTTGCCGAGGTCTTTATGGTACTGATTTCGTTTGTCGCGGGGGCATTCTTAAGCACCAAAATATTCGACAGATTCAACCATGTCCCGGTGCTGTTGCTTCAGGCCACCTTGCTCTTACTGATCGGTATAGAAAAAATCGGACTGCCTTACGAGGCTTGGCTGGCCGCGATGTCCATGGGGCTTCAGAATGCGCTTACCACCTGCGTTTCCTGGGATTCCGGCAAAGTACAAACAACCCATGTAACCGGCACATCTACCGATATTGGAATCGCCATTGCCAATCTGAATTACCGAAAGGTTTTCCACTTAAGCTTTCTGCTCGGATTTTATTTTTTAGGTTCTTTAATTGCAATTTTTGTCTCCAGAAAAATCGGCTATCAAGCGTTTATATTAGGCGTGATTATTATATTAGCCGCCTTGGCAATCGACACCGTTTTCTATCTGATAAAAAATAAACAGCCGTCTGACTCTCAGAATGAGGAACACAGCCATGCTTAATATGTTTAAACCCGGAGTCGCCAGAAGTCTTCAGGACAATAAAAAACTGGGTGCGGTCTTTTGCTGGATCGGTGGTTATGTAAATGGTGTGGGAATAACCCTGGTTGGGATTACCATTGCCAATATGTCAGTGAATTTAGCCCAATTAGGGAAAGGAATGGGGTTATTGCAGTTTGAAGAGATTTTGATCATTATTCCCTTGATGCTATCCTTTATATTCGGATCAACGGTAGGAGGGTATTTTTATAAAAGATATAGTTATCAGCCTGTTTTGGTATCGGAAGCCTTCCTTTTGATGTTTATGGGAGATGTAGATATTAAGATCATGATTTTTCTGGGCGCGTTAGCCATGGGATTGCATAATGCCTTTACCACTTCTATCTCCAATGGGGATATTCGTTCTTCACATATAACCAACAGCGTTACCGATATTGGAATTTCGCTGGCCCGTAAGAACATGGGCGATGTCTGGCTGAAATTGATAACGGTAGGAAGTTATATGACGGGAGCGGCGATGGGGGTTATCGGTTTTCAATTCTGGGGGAAGAATGCCTTCACTTTTGCGGCCATAACTATTTTGGGGCTATTGGCCGCCGACGCCTTGCGCAAACCTTGTGAAGAAGATTATATCGGCAATATTTACCGCAAATTGGTTTGCAAAGTTTTGGATTTGTAAAGTCATCCGGGAATAACAAAATGGGAGTTGTGGCACAGAGCGTTAAGGTTTGTTCAGCACCTCCCAATGTGTCATCCCCGAACGCCTTTATCGGGGATCTGGTGTTGAATTAAAAGCAGATTCCCGATAACTTCATTCGGGAATGACATGATGGAAGTTTTGTAGGGTGGGCTGTGCCCACCAGATTTGATGGCTTGACATTATTTATGCCGGTCAAAAATCAACCAAGAATAATTTAAAATGGTGGGCACAGCCCACCCTACTACTGCGCTATTCCTTAAGTGAACAACATTGAGTTTAGCCCACCTTGTCTATAAAGCAAGGTGGGCTAAACTTTTTCTTGACATACCCTCCGCCCGCGGCTTACAATTACCTATCTTTCTAAGCACTGGAGGAAATATGGTGCGTCATGCGTATAATCGTTCCGACCGGATAGCTGAATTGATACAGCGCGGGGTAACGCAAATTCTGCTGCGTCAGATTAGCGATCCGCGTTTAAAAAATCTGAATGTTCTTAAAGTTAAAGTCAGTCCGGATTTGAAAATAGCCAAGATTTTCGTAAGCGCCATTCAAAACGAACCGGAACAAGTCATGGAAGGCTTACAAAAAGCCAAAAACTATCTCCGCGGCGAATTGGGACATCAATTAAACTTACGCTTTACGCCGGATTTGGTTTTCAAATGGGATGACTCTGTCGCCTACAGTATACATATCGCCGAAGTTATTGCTGATTTACACAAAAAAGAAGAACCAGCAGGAGAAGAAAAAAATCATGAGTCTGGCGAAGATAGTTGAAACTATAAAGGAAAATCAGAACTTTCTGCTTACCGCCCATATCAATCCGGACGGAGACGCAATCGGGGCGGAAACGGCATTGGCTTTGGCGCTCAAACAAATGGGTAAAAATGTTGTTATTGTTAATAAAGATGAAACCCCGGAAGATTATAAATTTCTTCCCGGCTCAAGCGAAATAAAGTCACCCGCGGACATCGATTGCCCCAATAAAGAACAAGATGTACTGATCGTCCTGGATTGCGGACTTTTCGACCGGGTAGGCTTCCTGACGCCTGCGGATTTTAAGCTGGTCATCAATATCGACCATCATGCTACCAATAACGCTTTCGGCCAGCTCAATTATTATCGACCGGAGGCTTCCTCTACCTCGGAACTGGTCTTCGAACTGATTAACGAACTTCCGGTGGAGATAACAGCCCCAATCGCTACTTGCATCTACACCGGATTGTTGACCGATACCGGCTCTTTCCACTACGACAACACTAATGTCAGGAGCTTTGAAATCGCGGCCCAACTGTTAAGATACGGAGCACATCCGGCGGACATCGCACGTTCGATATACGAGAACACATCCTTTAACCGGATACGTTTGATGGGCGAGGGACTGAATACTATCGAGGTTTTTAACGGCGGTACCATCGGCAGCCTGTTGATTACACAAGATATGCTGAAGCGTAACCAGGCCAAACCATACGATACCGAAGATTTTGTTAATTTTCCCAGAAGTATCAAAGGGGTCTTTGTTGCTGTATTTTGGCGGGAGTTGGATAAAGACTTTTATAAAATCTCCCTTCGTTCCAAAGTTAATGTCGATGTAGCCAAGGTTGCAAGTAAGTTCGGCGGCGGCGGGCATTTTCATGCCGCGGGAGCACATTTGCGCGGTGAATTGTCCGAATTAAAACAAAAGGTTGTGCAGGAAGTAAGTAGGGCTTTACAGGAGCTAGAAAAGCAAGGAGCTTAAAAAATGTCCAGCTTCAGAACAATCTTCTTTGAAAAATATGCCTCTTGTGGACGGCAACAAGCCGTACAGGAATTTCAGAACCAATACGAACCCAAAAAAGGCGAGCGCTTTAATTTAAACAGCATCACTTATGAAATCAGCGCCATCGAAGTAAAGGACAAAGGTCTGCAATTTGAAATCAGTTCCAAAATTCCGGTAGAATTGTTGGGCGAAAAATTGAGTCGCGAGGATTATTACGAGGGGGTAAAAAAGTCGGCGATAGGCGAAAAAATGCCCATTTATGTAGGCATGGAAGACATCACCCGCAAAGTAGGCGATCGGGATATTAAAAAACGTGACTACATAAGAATACGTTACCTTTACGAAGACCGGGAATTGTTCGACGATAAACAGATTTTAAACGAAGTACAGGAAATATTGGCCGGAAAAAGCGAAAAAGCCATTCCCCGGATACCCGGCGTCCAATCCCCTGTCGGCTGCCTGACTCTGATCCATTTGAGTGAAAATCTATACCGGGAAATTAAGAAAACCACCCAAGCCCTGATTTCGGCCAACGAGGAGATGCGCAAGAAATTGTAGCGTTGGGGTTTATCCCCAACATGCAGCCGCAGGGGATAAACCCCATAAGCGTTAACTTAGGCCCCTTCTCCCCCTGGGAGAAGGTCGGGATGAGGGTACAAAAGCTTAAAAAATTAAATTATGGTACCCTCACCCTAACCCTCCCCCAGGGGGAGAGGGGACTTTAAATGCCTAAGTTAACGTCTATGGGATGAACCCCCGCGCTACTTTCAGCTACTTTCAACCGAAAGACCAAGAATATGATTCTACTCAAAGACTCTCTGATTTTAGGTTCGATACTATTTCTTATAGGTGCCGTCATAGTGTTTTTTTTAAACAAACAAGCCGCCAAAAAACAAAAGGAAAATCCGTCACCCGATCCGGCAAAAGCGCAATCCGCTGATTTAGAAGAAATAAAGAAAAAATTAAAGCAAACCGGAATAGATTCTAATCATTACGGCCTGCTCTTTTCAGCGATAAAAAACAAAAAAGAAGAGACCGAAAAGTCTTTAAGGGGGATGTGGTTTTCCCGTTCGGTAAGGAAACAATTCAGACAGGGGAATTACAGCCCGGCGGAAACATTTTTTTGCCGGCAATTGACCAAAAGACCTATCAAGGCCGCCCATGGCGCCTATTACTTAGGCAATATCAAATTTATCGAATTACAAATCGACCGGGCCAAGGGTTTTTATCAGAAAGCCGCTGAATTATACCCCAAGAATCCGATCTTTTTAAACGAAGCCGGCATGACGAATCACTTACTGGGCCGGACTCAAAACGCGGTCGAATATTTCCAACAAGCGCTCGCGGTTATCAAAAAAGGAAGTAGAAAGCTTAACAATCCCCAAGGCGCAGCAACTTTAAACAACCTAAGCGTTGCCTATAAAACCTTAGGCAATCTTCAGCAAGCCAAAGAATGCGCTTCGCAAACTTACGAAATATACGTCAAAATATTCGGAGAAGACCATCCGGGGACGATAAAAGCTAAGAAGTATATGGATTCTTTTAACAATATTAACAACTAAAACGATGTTCCATTTATAAAACAGAGGTGGCTATGGAGCTAAAGATTCAGCGCAATGAATTTCTCAAGAGTTTGCAGCGTTGTCAGGGGGTTGTCCCCGCCAAGGGAACGATGTCGATTCTGGCCTATTTGCTTATCAAAACGGTTCCCAACGGCATAGAAGTTGCGGCTACGGATTTAGAGCTGTCCATACGCAGTTTCAGCCAGGCGCAGATTGTTTCGGAGGGGCAGATAACATTATTAGCCAAGAAAATTTTTGAAATAGTGCGCGAGTTGCCCGAAGAAGAAATTCACCTGGTCAAACAGTCCAATAATATGATTAAAATAATTTGCGGTAAATCCGATTTCACCATCGGGACTTTACCGGCTGAGGATTTCCCCATCCTTCCCATTTATGCCGATCACGAATTGGAAACATTTGACGCCGTTGTTTTGGCGGAGGGTATCCGCAAAACGATATTTGCGGTTCCTTCAGGCGATCCCCGTTACAGCATGAACGGTATGCTGCTGGAACTGGGGGCGCAACAATTAGCTATGGTAGCCACTGACGGTCATCGCTTAAGTTACTTCAAGCGTAGTCTGGGCACGGAAAATCCGGAACGCAAAATCAATGTAATCTTGCCGAAAAAGTTTTTATTGGAATTGCGCAGGCTGCTGGAAGAAGGTATTTCCGAATTGAAAATGGTTTTACAGGAAAAGCAGGCTATTTTCAAAACCGCAGAGGTAATTCTTACCGGACGCTTGATCGAGGGCGTTTTCCCCAATTATCACCAGGCCATCCCACCAGCCGATGCGGGATTGACCCATGTGAAGGTTAAAAAACCCGATTATGTTCACGCCTTGCGCCGGGTGGTTTTGTTGTCGGACGAAAAAGCCCGCGGGGTAAAAATGCAATTGCGCTGGGGGCAGATACATTTATGTTCGCAGGAATCGGAATTGGGCGACGCTGAGGAAACCATCGAAACCGATTATAGAGGCGAGGAACTGACTTTAGGTTTTAATGCCGATTATTTGCTGGAGATATTAAGTGTAATCGACGAGGAAGAATTGGATCTGGGGATAAGCGGGGGCTTGGGCCCTTGCGTTATTACCCCGGTCAATAATCCCGATTACTTATGTATAATAATGCCGTTGCGGGTTGATTAATAAAATATGTTTAAATCACTAAAAGAAGACCTAAAAATGATCTTTGACCGCGATCCGGCGGCACGCAGCGTTATTGAAATCTTATGTTGCTATCCGGGGATGCACGCTCTTTGGTTTTATCGAATCAGCCATTCGCTTTGGCTGGCGGAGTTTTGTTTTCTAGCCCGCCTCACCTCTCATCTGGCCAGATTCTTTACCGGGATCGAAATCCATCCCGGCGCCCAGATCGGTAAACGCTTTTTTATCGACCACGGGATGGGGGTAGTCATCGGCGAAACGGCGGAAATCGGTAACGACGTGACCATTTATCACGGGGTTACTTTAGGCGGAACTACCTGGCAAAAGGGGAAACGCCATCCGACCATCGGCAATAATGTGGTTATCGGCGCACGCGCCAGCGTTCTGGGAGCGATTATGGTGGGAAACGACAGCACTATCGGTTCAGGATCGGTGGTGGTTAAAGACGTGCCCCCCAATTCCACAGTGGTGGGGGTGCCCGGACGCATTGTGTTTAAAGACGGCAAACGCATCGACAGCCTGCACGGTGTGGATGCCAGTCAGTTGCCCGACCCGGTGGCTCAGGCCATTAAATGCATTTTGGAACGCGTCCACGAATTGGAACGGGATTATCAAAGCCATAAGAAATTAGAACCTTTGCCAACGGGGAACAATCCTCCTCAGGAAGATATCGAACGGCGGCAGGAACGATTAAAGAGGATAGAAGAGCACCATAATTGCCCGGTATTGCAGCAGTTTATAGATGGGGACGGGATTTAGTCTCTTACGACTTCAATCTTGACAAAAGTTGAGCAAAATCTCTTGCAACTTCAATAATTGTCGCTAGTACAGCGTCCATTTTATATTGACGGGTTGGGATAAAGATTTTGTGTCCTTCGTTTTGTCATTCCCGAATGATGTTATCGGGAATCTGGTTTTTTTAAACACCATATCCGTTCCCGAATGCTTTTATCGGGGATAAAGGCATTCGGGGA
>JACRJN010000086.1 GCA_016235675.1 Candidatus Schekmanbacteria bacterium | reverse complement strand
TTTTCACTCATAGCTCCTTTCTTTGGAATCAACCACACTTTTTCAGCCGTGGTTTATTCTATCGAAAGGAGCTTTTTTATTGCAAATACTTCAGCATAGCTTTTCCTATTCTCCCCAGCTTAGCTGGGGGCTTAGATCAGAAGTTAGAAAATTCCAGCCTGGGTGAAGCACCGCCTCAATCCTCCTTGTGGTCTGCCGGCAACGCTACCCTGTCCCATCCTGACATTATGCAACATGCCGCCGGTATCGGTCATATCAGCGCCCGCAATGAGGAAGGTAATCCTCAAAACGATGGAGTCTATCGCCAGCAGGCTTTAGTGGTAAATTACGAGGGGAAAATATTTCCCTCTTTGTCCTTACGGGCGGCCATCGAATATCTGCGGGTGCCGCCTAAAAATATCAAAATCACCCATAGTGAAATAGCCCTTTCCCAAGCCATGTTTCCCGATACGGGAGATATTAAAGATATTCATATCCCGATAAACGATCAGGGCGAGATGTGGGTTTACTTTCCCGGTCAGTGGCAGGACAATTACTTTGAGCCGTTCTGGTTTGAGAGCACATTGGCCAATCACCAAGATCAAGCCCGCTGGCCGGAGTATGACCAGAAGTTCACCGGCAGCATCTGCTTTGTGGGCAACGCCTCCGGCAAGAACAAAGACATCCACGTCATCCCGACAGAGGACAACTTTCCTGGCGTAGGCATCCACGCCGCCGCCCTGTTTACCATCTTAAGCGGCAACTTTATTTATTTCCCCGGCCCGCTCACTACAATTTTAATCATCATTGGCTTGAGCCTGCTGGCGGGGTTTGTCTCCTGCTATAAACCGCCCATCTCTGCCGCCCTGACTCATTCCTTAATGCTGTTGACCTATGTCCTGTTCACCTTCTGGATTTTCGGCCAACACCGGATCAGCCTGCCTACTCTGTTTCCCTCCCTGACTATATTGCTAAGTGTGGCAGCAGCGTTAGGCTATCACTTTTTCCAGGAGCGGCAGGATAAAGAAAACCTACTCAAGGAGTACAACATGATTCAATCCAGTTTAGAATTCAAGGATCAGCGCATACAGCATTTGACTTCAATCCAGGATAAAACCAGTCAGCTTACGGAAGAGCAAGCCAAAGAACTGGCCAAAAACAAAGAAGAAAGATTAGAGCTTATCAAAAAAATAAGAAAGTTAGAGGTCAGTCTGGACAAAACAAAACTGAACCTGGATAACACAAAAGCAGAGGTAAAAGGCCTGATACGCAGTGTTCATCGGGATGAAACCTTAGAAAAAGACTGGGAGCAGTTACGCCGGGAATGCCGGCAGGCGGGAATAATTACGGCCAATAAACAGATGCTGGAAATTTTTGATATGGTAAAAAGCGCAGCCGGGACTAAAACCTCTGTTCTTATTTTAGGAGAATCCGGTACGGGTAAGGAGTTAGTGGCTCGTGCCATCCATTATAGCAGCAAGCAAGCTGATAAGCCGTTCATTGACATTAATTGTGCCAACCTTTCGGAAACCTTATTGGAAAGCGAACTGTTCGGCCATTTAAAGGGAGCCTTTACCGGGGCGGACCGGGATAAGATTGGCAAGTTTGAGTTGGCTGACGGCGGGACTTTGTTTTTAGATGAGGTGGGTGATATGACGCCTGCCATTCAGTGCAAGCTTTTACGCGTACTTCAGGAAAGAGAGTTTGAAAAGGTGGGAGGGACTGCCAAAATCCGGGTGGATGTACGGGTGATTGCCGCCACCCATCGTGATTTAAAAGAAATGATTGCCCAGAACAAATTCCGTCTTGATTTGTACTATCGTCTGAACGTTCTACCGATCAATCTCTCCGCTTTGCGGGAGCGCAAAGAGGACATTGAACCGCTGGCTAAGCATTTTATCGAAAAATACAGCCGGAAAGCGGAAGGGCAAACTCCTTCTTTAACCGAACAAGCGGCGGCGGCGCTTAAAAGCTACAACTGGCCGGGAAACATCCGGGAACTGGAAAATGTCATCGAACGGGCGGTAGTCTTAACAAAAGGAGATTTGATAACGGAAGCCGATTTGCGGCTTAATCCATCCATTGTGGGAAGTTTGCCGATAACCAATATATCCTCAAACGAAAGCCTATTCTCTGATAACTATGAAGACATCGGTTTTCTGGAACTATTAAATAAAAACGACTTTGAGATTAACAAAACGGCGGCTGATATGGGCAAACAGCGGGGAGCGATTACCGAACGGTTCAAGGGGGTTTGTTTGAAGGCGCTGGCGGAAAATGATTGGGATGTCGCACGGACGGCAAAAGCGATTACTTCAGACCCTAAGAATCTGGAACCGGCGCAGGCCAAGGTAAAAGAATATTATGATAATACTCTGGAAAAATTGGGAAGCTGCTCTTCAAGTGAACAATTAGAGGCCGAAGTGAAGATACAGTTTAAAAACATGCCCAAACGGTTTCACCGGTATATTTTGGAATTGTATGAGGCGAAAAGGAAGTAATGCATTATGATTTGGGATAGGGCAGGATTTTTAGGGTATTATCAACTGCTTCAAGGATATGCTGAAGCAAATTCGGTGGGAGCGAGCCAATCTTTTTGGCCAGACGCAGTTTATCAACCGATTTAATATGATCGGCTACCGCCTTGGAATCTTTGTCCAGACTGCCCGCTCCTTTGGAGATTACTACATGGCTGGGAGAAACGTTTTGGGTGTTGCTGGTGAGGGGAACTATTACTACTACGTTCCCGTAACAGTTGATGTAATTGTTGGAGACCACGACCGCCGGTCTGGTTTTCCTGATTTCGTGGCCGACAGTGGGGTCAAGATTGACCAGGAAAATATCGCCTTGCTTAATCACTTATCTTGCCCCTTCAGAATTTTTTCAGGCTCGGCCTCTGCGCAAAAGAAGTCCTCTTCCAGAGAGGAATTTTCCTTTGCTTCTTCGGGAGAAAGGGTTTGGTAATATTTTTTATATCCGTCTACAAGTTCATTTGCTGGATACAGATATTTATCATGGTTACTGCCCAGGTCGGAAAGGCCGCTGTTGTATTTGCCGCGCAGCTTTGAAAGGGCTTTTTTCTGTGATTCCGCCAACTTACGGGATTCTTCCGGCGTGAGGTCGAATTCTTTTTCCGGGGAAATAACCAACTCCGCCCTTTGATGCGGTTTGATATTTACCTTTTGGAGGGGTTTAAACACCCCGTCTTCATATATGGCTTTAACTGTTTGGGACATTTTATGTTTCTCCTTCTAAGAATAATTATACCGGAGAAGCGGTTTTTGTCAATTTAAAACCAAGTTACTTTACCGCAGAGACGCAGAGGATGTAGAGGGAAAAATTACTTATCCCCGCCGGGGGCAGAGATTTGACGGCTCCTTCTCCCCTGGGGGGAGAAGATTGGGATGAGGGGGAATTTCTTCTCTGCGAACTCCGCGCCTGCGGTGAAAAATGGGAGGGATAAAAGATGAGGATTAAAAGGATTGCCTGGCTGGGGACGGTGGTAGTGATAATGTGCTTGGGATTGACTAAAGCATATGCAGTAAAATATTCACTCATGTTACGCAAAGTTACTATCCTGGATGTTTCGGGTGTGTTCCACACCGAAACCCTTCTAAAGGGCGGCGGGTCGATTGGCAAGGCTTGGCAGGTTTGAGATAAGAAACCTGAGTTCGGAATAAGAAATAGAATTAATTAATATCGTAGTCCCAGCCCTTCAGGGCTGAATTTCATGGCGTAAAGCCATGCAATAACG
>JACRJN010000080.1 GCA_016235675.1 Candidatus Schekmanbacteria bacterium | reverse complement strand
CTCATAGCTCCTTTCTTTGGAATCAACCACACTTTTTCAGCCGTGGTTTATTCTATCGAAAGGAGCTTTTTTATTGCAAATACTTCAGCATAGCTTTTCCTATTCTCCCCAGCTTAGCTGGGGGCTTAGATCAGGAGTTAGCAGAGGCGTTGTTGGCGATGGCTTCTTTAATGGATAGTAAGCCGGCTTCGTTGATTAGGTGTTCAATTTCGGCGCCGGAGAGTCCAGTGGTAATGTCAGCCAGAGTTTCCGGCTGAACATCATCGGCGATGGGCATGTGGGATAGTAACTTTTTGAATAAGGTTATTCTGCCAATTCTGTCCGGCGCTCCCATAAACACCCGGCGGTCAATGCGTCCCGGGCGCAGGATGGCGGGATCAATGTAGTCTGGGCAGTTTGTAGTGGCGATGATTAGGATACGTCCCCGGTCGGACAATCCATCCATCAGTACCAACAACTGGGATACAACTTCCCGCAGATAGTGAGTATCGGGTTGGCTGCGTGACCCGGCGATGGCATCCACCTCGTCCATGATAATGACGGATGGAGAAAGTTGAGCGGCTCTCTCGAATATTTCCCGCAGCATCCGTTCCGATTCGCCCAACCATTTTGAGAGAAGCTCCGGGCCGCAGATGGTTTCGATGTGCGCTCCCGATTCTCCGGCTACCGCTCTGGCCAGCATGGTTTTGCCGTTTCCCGGTGGGCCGTATAGTAAAATTCCACGCCCCGGTCTTACGCCTACCTGCTGAAATAATTCCGGATGCAGCAGTGGCAACTCGGCATAATCCCGCACCAGTTTCAGGGCCTCATCCTGGCCGCAGATGTCGGTGTAACGGGTGGCTGGAATATTGCGGGAGGTAACAGCCGATACAGGCGGGACGGTAAATCCGAATACCGATTGGTTCGCCGTATAGGGAGCGGGAGTAATATTCTCCCCTGCCCTCTTTTGGCAAGGTTCCAGGGTTATGCCAAAGGGTGAGCGGCGGATGTTTTTGGGAAAACCCAGGCCAGTTTATTGTTCTCGATAAAATACCCCAGCGCCCAGCGGTTACTTTGGGCGGGGTCGAGTTTTTCCGGCAAGCTTTTGGTAGCGTTCTCAAAAGGAGACCTACCAGGATGCTACTTACAAATGTCATTGCGAGGCAGCCTTATCGCCGAAGCAATCTCAAGCGCAGAGATTGCTTCGCTCCGCTCGCAATGACGATTGTGGTGGAGATCAGGTCTTCATATTTCAACGCCACCAAGCTTTTTATGCGCTCCATTACCCGCTTCCGGTCAAAGAACGGGCAGATGACTAATGGCTCATTGGTTGGCGTATCCAGTTGATTCAGCAAACAATCTTTATCCAGGATAACCACGACCCCGTCAAATTTCCCCGCCGCATACCAGGCCGGTTCTTCCTGGACGATGCCGGGAAAGCCTGATGCTGGTTTGAAGCGCAGTTGCTTGCAGCATAAGGCCAAAGATGTCCGGCAGCTATCCCCGTTTCTTTTTTGCCTCCGCCAGCAGGCGGCAATATTATTGATAAGGTTTATGATGTCCTGAAAATCGTGATAGCCAAGAGGGTCGTCGTTGACCAGAAACTCCGCTCCCTTCCAACGACCGATCAGGCTGTACAGGTTTTCGATGCGGCGGATGTTTTCAACCAAGGTTTTTTGTGTGAATGTTAATGTGTAGTGCCTGGGTTTACTGTTGTCGTCATTTTCTACAGACCGGTGGCGCTGTCTTTGGAAAAGACCTCCCGCCGTAACAAGGTTGACTGGGGCAGTTGAATATTTTGAATCGTATCGGCATCCGCCATGGGAACTAAATCAGTAATCTGGCGCATACCAACGCTGTTGGGGCTTACGGTTTTATCATCACGGACACGTCTAAAAACGGCGTTAATCAAACTGACCGCAGGTTGTGGCATGACAGGCTGCCGGGTATTCCTGCAAGAGGCGAACTGTGGGTTCCATAATGGGTACGGCCCGTATTTTCCGGCCATTACCAAAAAGTTTAACCTGAGCCGGCTGTTGCAACCGAACATCTCGAACACATAGGTCAATGCCGTAAAAAACAATGGGCTGAGATAATTACTATCTCAGCCCATTGTTAAAACTAAACCAGTAAGGTGATGAATAAAGAAAAATTAATTACCAGTCGTAAGTACCTTCTGCCCCCTCTTCGGCGGGTTTTTCAGTTCCTTCTCCGGGAACAGCACCACTTGGTTCCGCCGTAGAATTCACTGTCGTATCTTCTTCTATCTCCACACCGACTCCTAAATCTTCTCCACCCATACCGGGTTCTGCTTCCGGAGCAGTGGCAATTACATACTCAGCGCAAGTCAAATTACTAATACCGGAAATTAGTATCATCGAGAAAGCCATTAAACATACCACACTGGTTAAAACAATCTTCTTCATAGCAATCACCTCCTTTAAGATGAATTACTTACTTGAAGTATATTTTAAGAATTACTCATCATAATCGTCATCCTCATCTTCGTCTTCGTCATCATCATCATCATATTCATCAAAATCATCATCATCTTCTTTGTCAGCGTAGTCATCATCATCGTCATCATCATCATCGAAGTCATCAAAGTCAAAATCATCATCGTCATCATCATCGTCATCATCATCATCTTCTTCAAGATCGTCGTCATCAAAATCATCATCATCGAAATCGCCATCTTCATCCGAATACCATTCGTCTGTACTTTCTTCACCTTCTTCAGTAAAAAGTTTTTTCTTGCGTGGTTTGTATTCATCGTCAGACACGCTGGCTTTTCTGGTTCTTGACAAAATCTTTCACCTCCTCATCGACTATTTAAAACAAAAGACAAGAAGATAAATCTCCTTGCTTAAATAGTTAATTATAATCATTGAGTATTTGAAAAAAGTGGATATTACCTATAGCGGATAAAGACCTTTTATTCGGGGATATTGCTTTTGCGCTCTCAATTTAATTTCCTGAAAAGTAAACCTATCCTACAGATCTTTGATTTATTGAGGGACTTTTTCTTTTCTGCTTATATTGAATTAATTGTAAATCGAAAGCTAAAACAATTAAAATTATACCTCAACATCAAAGAAAGTCAATATTGAAATTAGAATAAGTTAAAGTTAATTTTGCATCTTAATTTCATAAATGATATTTTTCTTTTTATGAGAATTAGAATAGGTTATTTATTCCCGCTTAAAATTGAAATTATTGCAAAAAGAGTGCCTTTTAGTATCTATACTTTAAACGTTCATAAATTGTGATTTATAAAACCAACAAATTAAAAATTTCAGGCTACGTCAGGGCGTAATAAGCCGCCCGAATAGTTTATACCACCTAGTACACGATTTTATAAATAATTCAGATTATGCTGTCAAAAACGAGGCAGCCTTATCGCCGAAGCAATCTCAGACACACGGGTAGAGATTGCGTAGCTTTTGCTCGCAATGACACTTAAAAAATAATCTTAGTCTTCTATTGTAGTCCCAGCCCTTTAGGGCTGAACTTCCAGGGCTGAAGCCCTGGCACTACGACGAGGGAAATATTTTTATGCTTCGCGGTGGCCTAATAATATGTACGTTACCAGGTCTCCTATTAAGAACGCTACCAGTTATTTATAAAATCGTGTACTGTAGAGAACACCCGGTTGTCATCCCCACGAAAGCGGGAATCCAATTAATTTAAGGCTGAAGGCTGAATTGCGTAGCGTAGTCCCAGCCCTTCAGGGCTGATCTTCATGGCCTAAGCCATGCAATCATAACTCACAAATATTTTTGAAGCCTTTTCAATATAAGTTCAAACCTTTCCGAGATGCCCCCTACCTTTGATCTCAGCCTAAGGGCTGATAATGCGTGGCTAAAGCCACGGGACTACATTTTTTAATCTCTATTACAATCTTCATAATTGTTAACATAACTATGAAAAAAATGTTTACACATAAAACTTTTTTTTGTATAATAAATTTAAGGTATATATTCTCATAACCCCCAAAGAAATTATCCAGTTCATATGATAAATGAGATGACCATCGAAAATTTTAATTGCAGGCGCAAAAGTGTAGACCGGCGTAACAAAGGGACTTCGCTTTTTAGCAAATATACCTTTTGGGGTGAACGCCGTCATAACCGCCGGCAAAACGATCGCTCTCAAGGCTACTATGTCGATAAACCCCACCAGGAAATAATCGGCCTCGTCTTCGCCATCGGCGCTTTATGTGTATTGGACGCCGTTTTGACCCTATATCATATCGATAACGGCGCCTCGGAAGCCAACCCAATAATGAATTACTTCCTTTCCAAGGGAACGCTGTACTTTTTATTTTTCAAGGCGTTAATTACCATTCCCGGCCTGGTGGTTTTACTCCAACATCAAAATTTCGCCCGGATGCGCATAGTTATTAATCTGATTGCCTACCTCTATCTGTTTGTGGTGTTGTATCATTTGGTATTATTTGTTTTTTATGCCTGAAAACCGGTTGACGGTTTATCCCTTAATCACCCCCAACGGGCGCAGACGCGCTACCTTGCCGGAAATCCCGGCCTGATGCACTACTTCCACTACCTGACTGACGTCCTTATACGCCTCAGGCATTTCCTCGGCCAAGGTCTCCCGTCCGGCGGTTTTGATGATGATCCCTTTGTCCTCTAATTCTCTATATATCGAACGCCCTTTAGCCTGTTTAATCGCCTGATGACGGCTTAACACCCGGCCTGCACCGTGACAGGTGCTGCCGAAAGTCTCCTCCAGCGCAGCTTGCGTCCCCATCAGAACATAGGAGCAGCGCCCCATATCCCCCGGAATCAAGACCGGCTGACCGATAGATTTATATGCCGCCGGTACCTCGTCATGCCCGGACGGAAATGCCCGCGTCGCCCCCTTGCGATGCACCACCAATTCCCTGGTTTTCCCTTCCACCTGGTGTTTTTCGATTTTTACAATATTATGCGCCAAATCGTAAATCAGATTGAATCCCAAGGCTTTAGGCGAAATATTCAGCGTCATCAAAAAAACCTCGAACGCCCAATACATCAAACACTGGCGGTTAGCCCAGGCAAAATTGGCCGCCGCCCGCATCGCGGCAAGATACTGCTGCCCCTCTTTGGATTTGAAGGGAGCGCAGGCCAATTGCCGATCGGGCAGCTCTATTTTATACTTGGTCAATGCCTGTCCCATCATGCCCAGATAATCGGTACAAATTTGATGCCCCAAACCGCGGGAACCGGTATGAATCATCACCGTTATCTGATTTTCCGCCAAACCCAGGACTTTGGCCGCATCGGAGTTATAAATTTCATCCACATATTGAATTTCCAGAAAATGATTGCCCGAACCCAAAGTCCCCAACTGACCGGCGCCGCGCTCATGCGCCCGATCGCTGACCAATTCGGAGTCGGCGCCTTCCAAGCATCCGCCCGCTTCGCTATGCTCCAAATCCGCATCCTGGCCGTAGCCTTTCTTAACCGCCCAGGCCGCGCCCTCGGTCAGCACCTTGCGGCTTTCCGCCGCCGACAGCTTAATCTTGCCGTGAGAACCAACCCCGGTAGGAATTTTGGCAAACAAAGCGGCAACCAAAGTTTTTAAAGTTTCCAAAGGGAGGTCTTGCCGCGTCAAATTGGTGCGAATCAGGCGCACGCCGCAATTAATATCATACCCCGTCGCACCGGGGGAAATGATCCCGTCCGATACATCGGTAGCCAAAACCCCGCCGATGGGCAGACCGTAGCCATAATGAATATCGGGCATAGCCAGCGATGCGCCGATAATTCCCGGCAGCGTTGCGGCATTGGCCACTTGCTTTAACGATTCATCCTTCATTATGTCCGCTAACAATTGCTCGTCGGCGTAAACCCTTCCCGGCACCCGCATTCCCGGCACATAGCCGATAGGCAGTTCCCAGCGGTAATCATCGATTTTTTTCAACGGGATAGCCGTCATGACCAACCCCCTTCATATGTCCACAATTATCTTCAGCCGCCACCGTCCCGACTCTTCCTGTAACAATTCCAACCCATGATAAGTAATAGCCTTAACCTCGTGCAGGATCTCATGCCGGGTGGGATCAAATTCCTCCCCCCACAACCTGGCCTGGAAATGATATTCGGCAAAATCCGTTATCTCAAAACGGGAAAAAAACATTCCCGCAACTTCCTGCCAATAAAGAATCTCGCTCAGCCAGTTAACCGCCAGTTCCGGCCAATCGTGAGCCTCTATTTTAACGGAAACTGATTCGTTTGGATGTACCTTTTGGGAAACGGTAATAATTTGGGACAAAGCCTCGGCGGCATGAACGAATAAATCGGATGGACTTTCGCCCCAGGCGATAAACCCCATATCCGCCGTGGTGGAGATTATTTCAAAATTGGGAGTTTTCATGGACATGCCTATCGTTTATTTTTACAACTGCTTTTTCCAGGTCAGATAATCCTGAATATCCTTGCGCAATTCGCCCGGCTTCTGGATATAGACCGCACCTTTAGCCTTGGCGCGTTTGAGCAGGCGCATAAAGTGGCTGTTATGCTTATCGACGGCATGAGCCGCCTCGTTCGCTAATTGAGCGAAACGCTGTTTGTCGATTTGGAGGGCGAAGTTGTTGAAGGGGCTGGCATGGGAAAAGCGGCTCCAGTCCAGATCCTCGCTGACTTTACCCATTTTACGCAATTGATCGAATTCCTCTGTTCCGGGATAGGGGGTGAAAATACTCAGCGTCGCGTAATCGGGGGCGATTTCATGCAGAAAATCGATTGTCGCCTTAATGTCCTCCTCGGTCTCAGTCGGCAGGCCGATCATGAAATAGGCCGACCAGTACATGCCATGTTTATGCAATATCCCGGCGCCCCGCCGCATATCGTCTAAGGTCAACCCCTTGTTGGTGTCTTTGAGAATTTTGGCGCTGCCGGATTCGATCCCCACCCGGATATGATTGCAGCCGGCCTCCTGCATCTGCCAGATCATTTGATCGGTCAAAAGATTGATACGGGTGATGGCCGACCAGTTTATTTTCAACCCCTGCGCTTTGACCTCCTGACAAAAAGCCCCAATCAGTTTGGCATTGGTGGTAAAAGAATCGTCCTCAAAAGAAAATTGGCAGGTCTCATAGCGCTGCTGCACCTCTTTGATTTCCGCTAAAATATGCTCGACGGAGCGATAGCGTACCTTGCGCTGCCACATGATGTTGGAGGCGCAATAACTGCAATTGAAGGGACAACCGCGGCTGCCCATGATCAAGCCCATATCCTCAGCCGGATAGCTTTTAGCGGTAAGCAGCAAATCCCGCGCCGGATGCGGCAGTTGATTGAGATCGGGAATCAATTGGCGCGGCGGGTTATGAATTATCCGCCCGTCCTGTGTTTTGTAGCTTAAACCGTCGATTTTATCAAAGCCGGTCTTATGCTCGATAGCCACCAGTAATTCCGCTACGGTCAACTCCCCTTCCCCCCGTATGGCATAATCCACCTCAGGCCGCTTCAATAAAGGATCAGGCAGGGCGCTGGGGTGACAGCCACCGAAAATCACCGGAACTTGGGGGAAAAGCCGCTTGGATCTACGGGCGATCCGGAGGGCGCTCTCATATTTAACCGTAGGGCAGGAAATCCCCAGCACCTGCGGGGCAAAATCCTTGAGCCGGGCCTCCACTTCCCGCCAGATATGATGATCGGGATTGGCTAATCCCTGCAAGAATTTCTCATAACTGTGAGGGGCTTCCGCATAAGTCACTACCTTGACCTCTGAACCGACCTCCGCATCATAAACCGCTACTTCGTGCCCCTGCTTTCTCAGATATGTTCCCACTGAAGTCAACCCCAGGGGGAAAAAGCCGCGCTTGATCTCCTGAAAGCGTTCGAAAGGCGGCTCGATCAATAGGATTTTCATTGTTATTTCTCCAAAGTCCCAGCGTAGTGCCAGGGCTTTAGCCCTGGAACTACATTTATAGATATTTTTGCAGAAACGGTTACTTATAAATCATTCTCTTTTTCGGTGTTTTTTCCGTGTGTTCCGTGGTTAAATATCTAGTTATTCTTCTCCCTGGTCAACACCATCACCACCGCTAAAAAAATAACCTCCACCAGCAAAAACAGCAATCTGGCCAGGATTGCCGTAAGCGAGGCTAGCGGTAAGGGCAGATGATAACTAAGCAGCCAGGTCATGACCCCTTCCCGCACGCCGATACCAGAGGGGATGAAAATCGCCATGACGCCGAACAGCCAGGAGATGCCGATGATCCCGCCTAAAATGGGGGCTGCCGACCAACTCAGCGGCTGGATTGCCCGGATAAGGCTATAAATCGCCGCGCCGCTAATCAGCCAATTAAGTATACCCAAAAAAAGCAATTGTGACAAACCCTCCCAGCCTAAATTTATTTTGACCGGGGATTGTTTTTTCCAAATCAGCAGGCGGTTGAGTAATCCCTCCACTATCTTAGGATGTACGGATAACAATAAAAGCGGGATCAGGGCGACAAGCAACCATATTTGCGCCCTGGGAATCAGCGCCGGCCAAAAGGGTAGTCCGGCTAGAAACAAGATACAGGCGGCGGCTATGACCAGGATCATCTCCAAATAAATGCTGACCGCCGTCTTGCTGTGCGGGATGTTTTCCTGCCTGCACATCTGCATCCTTCCTATCACCGCCCAGACATTACCCGGAATATAGCGCCCCAACTGCGATACGCTCCAGATGCGGAACCCCTTGCCGATGGGCAGATTTTCCACCAGCAGCTTATTTAAGGTCACCTCCCAAATCAGCACGCAAAAGGTAAAATGCAGCAAACCGAAAATAACAGCCACCCCGCCCCAAACCCGGTCGAAAGCTGCCAGACGCGGGGCAACCTCCCGCCAGTTAACCCAAATCAGATGACCGAGGTAATAGAATATCCCCCCGCCGGTGAGGAGAAAGAGCAGCTTTTTTGTCAGGGTTTTTAGGTTAAGCATTTTATATTTTCGTAGTCCCAGCCCTTCAGGGCTGAATTTCAGGGCATTAGCCCTGCGATGATGCTTCTCAATACTTTCAACGCGTTCCGTATTATTTCATGCGCTTTATCTCAGCCCTAAGGGGCTGAAAATGCGTGGCT
>JACRJN010000082.1 GCA_016235675.1 Candidatus Schekmanbacteria bacterium | reverse complement strand
TTCAGCCACGTATTTTCAGCCCCTTAGGGCTGCAAAAAAAGGTGTGTTCGTATGGAACGCGCCGAAAGTATTGAGAGTCATAATTGCAGGGCTAACGCCCTGAAGTTCAGCCCTGAAGGGCTGGGACTACGAACTACGAACTACGAACGAAAAAGCAATTTCTATCTATATGTCAACACTCTCCGTATAGGGTGGTGTCAGGAGGAAACTCCTGACACCACAGCGGTAAGTTTAATTTCGCATAAAATAATTTACGATATTATCAGCAATATATTCTATCTCTTCCGCCTTTATCCCCACGCTGCACGGGATATTGACACAGCACCCGTAACAGGACAAAGCGTTATCAATCTGATATGTCTGACAATCCTTGTACATGGGCAGGGTGTGGATTAGCTTCCATACCGGCCTGATTTGTATCTTTTTGGCCAAAAGATAACTCATGAAATCCTTTTTGACTTTTTCGGGAACATTAATCGCATAAAGCCAGAAATTGCTTTTCGCCCATGGGGGGGGTTAGACATTATAAATTTCCCATTTGTATTTATTGAGATTTTCTTTATTCTTAAACCATTCGATGGTTAATTTCAGCCCCTCTTTTAACGACACTTCCGGTTCCCAGCCGGTTAACTGCTTTATTAAACTGTTATCGCACAGTAAACGTTCCACTTCGCTTTTATCCGGCCTTTTACGCATCTCTTCATGTATTATTTTGGCATCAGGATTTATTTGGTCAATCATCAATTTGGCAAGATCGCCGACAGAAATTTCCCGCCCAGAGCCGATATTTACCGTTTTGCCGATGGCTTCCCGGCAATTGAGTAAGGCTAAAAATCCTTTGCAGGTATCTTTTACATAGCTTAAATCTCTGGTGGGGTGTAAGGAACCCAATTTTATCTCCCGGCTTCCATTCAAAAGCTGAGTAATGATGGTGGGGATAATCGCTCTGGCGGATTGACGGGGGCCGTAAGTGTTAAACGGTCTGGCGATGGTCAGCGACAGGTTGAATGTCCGGTAAAAGCTTTCAGCCAGGGCATCAGCGGCGATTTTGGTGGCTGAATACGGCGATTGAGGCTGCAAGGGGTGCTGTTCGTTTATGGGAACGTATTGAGCGGTGCCGTAAACTTCCGAAGTGGATGTAACGATTACCCGTTCCACTGCCTGATCACGGCAAGCCTGCAATACATTTAACGTCCCTTTGATATTGGTATCGACATATAAATCGGGAGCGTTATAAGAAAAGGGAATGCTGATCAAAGCCGCTAAATGCAGAACGGCGTTGACGTTTTTAACGGCTTTCCTCACACTTTCGCCATCTCTGATGTCGCCTGCAATGACCTCTATATTTTGCAGTTTCTCCTTGGGAAAAGTATCCAGCCAGCCCCAGGAATTGAAGGAGTTATAATAAACAAAGGCTGTGACATTATAATTTTCTGCTAAAAGCGTTTCCACTAAATGGCTGCCGATGAAGCCGTCGGCTCCTGTAATTAATATTTTTTTATACATACCAAAATTTCTTTATAATGGTTATGGTATCGCCCGGTATGCCAGATTATCAGGGACTTAGAAGATATTAATGTCATTGCGAGCGGAGCGAAGCAATCTCATCATGGCTACGGACGCCGAGATGCTTCGCTCACCTAAAGGTCGCTCGCAATGACCATAAACGGTATAATTGAAATTTCTAAGTCCCAAACAGTTCCTCTTCTTGTAATTTGTTATGTTCATTCTGATACCCTTTCCCTGTGGGTACGCCCCAGAAATGGCAGTAGGAACAAAGCGGTATCTGATCACGTCTGCCTTGTTTGTGATATTCCTGCCATTCCAAACGTTTGGGGCTATTCCAGATTTCCACCAGGGATTGTTCCGCGATATTACCTATTATACCGCGGCCTTCAGGGTCAAATCTGACACAGATGGAGGCTTTTCCTTGACGGTTTATGGCAAGATGGTTTAAGAAATCCAGACATATTCCTATTTCCGGAACTGTAGGCTCCTGTTGGCGATAATTAAAACTGCCCATGGGGGAGTGAAGTATCCTGGTTGCCAGAGGGAGGTTAAATTTTTTATATCCGGCGGGATCGACTTCCCCGTTTAACCTTAGGATGGTAAAGGGTTTTCTTTCACCTTTAACTTTTAAGAATTGCTCGATTATTTTATATTGTGCATCCGCTTCCGGGTCATTTTCAAAAATCGAAATAGCGATAGTGTCCAGATTATCGATTATTTCATCGGCTTTTTCCACTAATAATTTACCGTTGGTAACTACATTGGTGATTTGCTGGTTAAATAATTTAACCGCCTCGCCGAATCTGGGATAAAGCAGGGCTTCGCCGTTATTATGCAACTGAATAACAATATTTGGGAGAACCTGTGCGGCTATTTTCTCCAGCAATTCAAACGCCATATCCCCGTACTGCAAGGCTAATTCAGGGTATTCTTTGTCGACCCTTCTTCTGCCGCAGATCCAGCAGCTTTTATTGCATCGGCTGGTCAGTTCGACGTTAATATTAGCTAATCCGGCAAGATTATCGTGGCTCATCTTACAGTCCATCCTCCATCGACGATTATGGTCTGACCGGTGACGTAGCTTGAGGCGTCCGAGGCTAAATAGACAAGAGCGCCTTTTAAATCATCCAATTTCCCGACTCTTCTTAGAGCCGTTTTGTCGGAAAGTTTTTTAATAAAGCCGGTATCTTTAGGACTATTATAAGAATCGCCGCCGAGATTGGGAAAGGCTCCGGGCGCTATGGCATTGCATCTGATATTAAACCCTCCATAGAAAGAGGCGGTATATCTGGTCAGCGCCAAAATGGCGGCTTTGGCGGCCCCGTAACTGGGCGGATTGACGATGGTCGTTCCCTCGTATAACCCCGGATCGGGAGAAACAAGGCTGTACATAGAGCTTATGTTTATGATCGAACCGGAACGCTGCCGCTTCATCTGCTCCCCAACAACTTGAATTGCCAGGGCATGCCAGTATACGCCGGATTCCAGGCTGTTCATCCACTGATCTTTTGAGATGTTTTCCATCCTGCCGGACTGATCGTTAAATCCGGTATTTTTGCTGAATTCATATGCGTTATTGACCAGAATATCTATTGATTTATTTTGTTCGACAACATCCTTAAGGCATTGTTTATACTCATTTTCATCATAAAAATCAACGGTGCGACAATCAATTTTTTCCGGATTGTGCTTTGACGCCAGATTTTCCACAAAGGTTTTTATCTTTTCCCCTCTGCCGAATAAGATAACCTTTGCCCCGGCGCAGAGAAGGGTTTCCGAAAAGGCTTTTCCGAAAAATCCCCCGGCGCCGGTTATGACGGCTGTTTTATTTTCCAGGGAGAATAAGGATTGAAGGTAATTGTTAGTCATTGACGCCCTTTTCAAATATCTGTCATTGCGAGCGAAGCGAAGCAATCTAAAGTTCGTGCGCCTGAGATTGCTTCGGCGATAAGGCTGCCTCGCTTTTGACAATTCCGTAAGTCAACAGCATTAGGGGCAAGCCCAGTCCCTACTTGTTCGTCATCAAAAATTCAAACAACTTAATGTCTTCATAAGAATCTAGCTGAAACGAATTTAAATAATCCATTTCATAAACAGCGATTTTCCCGCCGAGCCGATTATTATTTTCTTTTAAAATGGCCGGCTTAACAACATAAATCGACCCGTTTTCCTGGTACTGAACCGGAAAATCCTGTTCTCTCCATCTGTTCTGGTAATCGTAATTTATGGGGTTTACCACGCCGTTTTTCATCGTCCAGATATATTTATTAAATCGAAAAGCGGAAAACAAAGTATCGGCTTTTTCTTCTATCATAATACGAATAGCATTATCGATGTCATCATCTTTTCGCATCGGAGAGGTGCATTGCAAAAAAACCAACAAATCGGGCAAGTAGTTTTCCTGCGTTTCCAGATATTCCAAAACATGCAATAATGCCGATTCCGAGGTGGCGGTATCCGTCGATAAATCTCTCGAACGCTGGATTACTTCGGCGCCATATTGTTTAGAAACCTGGGAAATCTCCGCGTCATCGGTAGATACTATAACCCGATTAACTAATTGCGATTTTCTAGCTTGCTCTATAGAATGAGCGATTAAAGGTTTCCCCCGCAGAGAAAGAATATTTTTGCCGGGAATTCTTTTGGAGCCGCCTCTGGCCGGAATAACGGCTGCTATCCGCATTAAATCAGACCCTTCTCAATTTTTTTATAATCGGTTTTTCCGAGTCGTAAATCTTTATTACCCCGTCACCCATGGCGGTTTCAATTACCCTGATGTCCCTGACCATTCTCTTGAAGCCCTGGGTTTCCACCGATGCCGCCTGATCGTTGCCCCACATGGCACGATCCAAGGTGATGTGACGTTCGATCATACATGCGCCTAAAACTACCGCCGCAACAGTGGTAGCCAGTCCGACCTCATGTCCTGAATAGCCGATGGGAATGTTGGGGAATTTTTGTTGAAGGGTTTTAATCCCTTTCAGGTTTAATTCCTCAGGCGTTGAAGGATAGGTCGAAGTACAATGGAGGATGACTAAGTTTTCTGGCCCTAAGATATTGACGGCGTGTTCGATTAAACTCAGATCCGCCATACCGGTGGAAAGGATTATCGGGCGGTTAAATTTTCTATGATACAATAAAAGATTGTCGTCTGTGAGGGAAGCTGAAGCGATTTTATAACAGGGAGGGTGGAATTGCCCGATAAAATCAACGGATTGCTCATCCCAGCATGAAGCAAGCCAATCGATCCCCTTTTCTTTACAATAGCGATCAATGTCAGCGTATTGCTCAAAACCGAATTCCAAGCCTCTTTTAAGATCGCCGTTAGTAGTCCCGAACGGATTTTCTCTCGGTTTTGCCAATTCTTCCGCCGTGTACACCACTTCGATAGTACGTTTTTGAAACTTTACCGCATCGCATCCGCATTCAACGGCGGCATCGATTAATTTTTTGGCTATATCTATAGAGCCGTTATGGTTAATCCCAATTTCTGCGATTATATAGGCGGGGCAATTCCCCCCGACTGTTTTCCGGCCTATTTTTAATACTGCATCGCTCATTTAAAACTCCTCTGAAAAAGTTGTTAAATTATACACTTTTTGCTGTAATGAGTCAAATTAATCAACGGATAGCCGTGGCCGATTTTTAAGGGGGATTTCAGTAATTTCTGTAAATAAATCTGGGCATTGCCGATGGAATCCGCTAATGATTGTCCCAATGCCAAATTAGCGGTTATGGCTGCGGCTAAGATGCAGCCGGTGCCGTGCGGGCTTTGGCCGTCAAGCTGATTCCAATGTCGGAAAACTTCGTTTGCCCCAGCGGAAAATAGATCGCTGCACTGATTTTTATTCAACATGCCGGTTTTGATAAGGATATTTTTGGCACCCCGGTTGTGCAGATATTTGGCGGCTTTAAGCATATCTGGCTGATTTTTAATGGGAAAAGAGCAGAGTTGTTCGGCCTCTTTTAAATTGGGGGTAATCAAAAGGCATAACGGCAAGAGTTCATCTAATAGTGCATTTTGCCCCTCATCGTCTAAAAAGATAAAACCGCTTTGGGATTTGATGATGGGGTCTAAAACAACTTGTTTAATCTGATGCTCTTTGATTAAGCGGCTGATTACAGGTATATTTTCAGAGCTTCCCACCATTCCGATTTTAACCGCTTGTATCGTGAAATCCTCCAATAAATTGTCAATCTGCCTCCGGATGATTGGAGCAGGCAGCGGGAAAATCTCAGCCACTCCCAGGGTATTTTGTACGGTTACGGTGGTTGCCGCAGACAGGCCGTATACGCCATGGGCCTGAAAGGTTTTTAAATCCGCTTGCAGACCGGCTCCCCCGCAAGGGTCGAATCCGGCGATAGTCAAAGCGAGGGGTGGATTGGGCATGTTTAATCCTTAAGTTGATTTTTGGAATGTGGTTATATATAATTTCACCATGGGTGTTTCGGGGCTGTGCCGCAACTCCCATTTTGTCATTCCCGAATGGTGTTATCGGGAATCTGGTTTCCGAATTAACACCATATCCCCGATAAAGGCATTCGGGGATGACATATTGATGGCATCTTTTATATACGAGTAGTTGCGGCACAGCCCCTTTCGGCTTGAGGACAAGCCGAAAGACCGTGCAATTTTAATTTCGAATTCGATATACCATGTCCTGTAAAAATTCCATAATTTTATCGTTACTTATTATCAGCCTGATATTCCTCAGCTATTATCCGGTATTACACGCCCCCTTTGTGTTCGACGACATCCCCAATATTGAGGAAAACCGCATCCTGCATCTGACGGAATTTTCTTCCGACGCGATCCTGCGTATGCTGCCTGTTTTGAAAACCCGCCCGTTGGGGATGTTCAGCTTTGCCATCAATCATTATTTCGGGGGATTGGATACTTACGGCTATCATCTGACCAATATTATTATTCACATTCTGGCTGCGTTTGCCCTTTTTAGTTTGATTCAAACATTATTAATCAACACCGCCTATCAAAACCAGTCAATCCCCATTGCCGCTTTTACCGCTTTGCTCTTTGCCGCTCATCCGGTACAGACTCAGGCGGTCAGTTATATCATCCAGCGGCTGGCCAGTCTTGCGGCACTGTTTTATTTCTTGGCCTTATGGGCATATCTTAAGGGGCGATCCCTGGAAAATGTTAAATGGTATATTTTATGCGCTTTTTTTGCCCTTTGTTCCCTGGCAGTCAAGGAAATCAGCGCCACCCTGCCGGTTTTTATATTTTTAGGCGATTATTGCCTGAAGCAAGCCTATCCCATCCTTTCTCAGGATAAGAAAAAAAAGAAAGCCGAAACGAAACCGCCGCAAAAAAAATCCCGCTATTGGTGGGTAATCGCTATCGGCATTTTGGCGGTCCTGCTTTCATTATATACCAATTTTGATTGGGCTAAAATCTTTAAAGATTATCAGAAGCGTGATTTTACTCCGCAACAACGACTGCTGACCCAATTACGGGTGGTGGTTTATTATCTGAGCCTCTTGATTTGGCCGCTGCCCGGACGTTTGAATCTGGATTACGATTTTCCCCTTTCTTATTCTCTTCTCAATCCTCCGACAACCTTTTTTTGCTTATTGTTTTTAATTTCCCTGCTAATTTTAAGCTTCTATCTGTTTAAAAAGAAAGAGCCGCTTTTGGCCTTTTGCATTTGGTGGTATCTGGGCAATCTGGTGATCGAATCGTCCGTTATTCCATTGGAGATGGTTTTCGAACACCGGCTTTATCTGCCCTCGGCGGGGGTGTTTTTATTTTTTGCCTTATTGATGGCTAAAGCCTGGCAATATCTCGGAATAAAAGAATCTACCGCGATCGCGCTGATTTTACCCTTGATCCTTTTACTTCTCCGGGGTACCTATCAACGTAATCGGGTCTGGTCAAGTGAATTGAATCTCTGGAAGGATATAACGCTCAAGTCCCCCCGCAAATCGCGCCCGCATTTGAGTTTAGGTGCGGCCTACACCCATCTGGGACGCTATCCAGAGGCGGTCAGGGAATATGAAGCGGCCTTGAGCGCCGATCCGTATTACGCCAAGGCTTATTATAATCTGGCTATCGCCCTGGAAAAACAAAGAGCTATCGATCAAGCCATAATAAATTATGAGAAGTGTTTAAAGCTGGATGTCAATTACGGAGAAGCCTATAACAACCTGGGTGGGCTTTATCTGTTACAAGGGCGGCTGGATGAGGCAGAAAAAGCCTTCAAAAATTCCTTGCGGTTAAAGCCGGATTTTTTCGAAATCCGGGCGAATCTGGCCGCCATTTATCTGCAACGGGGGCAGAAGGATTTGGCCAAGGCTGAATTTTTAACATTATTGCAGCAAAAACCCGATTTCGGGGAGGTGCATTTTAATCTGGCTACCATTTACATGCAGGAACAGGATTATGTCAACGCGCTGCGGCATTTGGAAATTGCCCGCCGCATCCAACCCCGTCAACCGCCGCTAGACGTTATTGACGGGTTGATATGGCAGGTAAAGCAGATGTTGTCTGTGCGTGAATGATTTGTGTAGCGCAGACCTTCAGGTCTGCCCCTCACCCTACGATTGGCAGAACGCGGCGTTTGAAAAGAGGCTGAGCTAAAGGGGCTGTGCCGCAACTGATAAATTACAATTCCCTCTCCCTTTGGGAGAGCAACTGTGTTAAATGTCAAGCAAATTGTGATTGACAAACTGTCCAGGCAGTTTGTGTTTTCAGCATAGCATTTAAAATTGTCAGCAGCTTTCGCATACAGGCGGTAATAACCACTTTAGGCGCTTTGC